>DRHN01000506.1 GCA_011049595.1 Spirochaetota bacterium
CAATATGTATCGATTACGCGGCCGTTTCTGAGGATCTCGATCCTGTCGAGGGCATCCGAACAAACTACTTTCACACGTATGACACGTTTTCCACGGACCCTGACAATGCTCCCCATAACACCGTCATTTACACTGAAATCGATCAGGATCCGGTCGCCTGTGACACCGTATACGCGCCGTGCCTTGAAAGCGTCCCACAGACTCTCCCGTGTAAGCTCCCGGGCCAGGCACGCCATACGACCGTTCCCGTAGTGGCCCGGCATATCACCCCAGTTGTCGGTAGAGCACACAGCCCCGATGTGATACCCCAGGTCCAGGGCATCCTGATAGGTTCCGCCACCCTGCCCGGGGCCCATGTGCGAGTTCTGCCTTAGGCCGATCAGCTCTTCATCAGTCTCCGAACAGCCGTGAATGGAGTAAAGCTCGGCGAAAGGCGACAGCTCCTCGTTGTACACAGACCAGTCACGCCCGCGTCGTCCCGGATGATAAGCTGTGTGATGCGGGATCGCGAGCGCATCATGCCCGGCCAGGCACTCGTAGAGCTGGGCAATG
The DNA here is from genome assembly GCA_011049595.1 of Spirochaetota bacterium. GTDB lineage: Bacteria > Spirochaetota > B62-G9 > B62-G9 > DRHN01 > DRHN01. The sequence goes on from DRHN01000506.1 coordinate 553, forward strand.
GTGTTGACCCTGAATATAGGCAAACCCTCTTTTAACGAATAGACATTGTGATCACCCGAGGAACCGTCACCCTGCCATTCATACCCCGGAAATGTGACAAACTTCCCGGGCCGGTACATTGACAGGGAAACTTCCTGGACCTCGGCCCACTCGCGGTCGAGCCGTTTCCGGTCTTTCCATCCCTCGAGTATCAATTCGTAGGGTTTATTAGTTTCAGAGAGATGACCTCCCTCGATAAATGCATTTGCAAAGGCCGTGTAATAAGCCGCTGCGTAAAAATCCAGATGTGATGCAGCCCGCCTGTACACCTCGTCGATCGTAACCGGCATGGAAGCAAACTGATATGTGTTGTCATGGGCTTCGCCCCAGAATACTTTGTAGTCCGACACGACCTCAACCCTCCCATCAAAAAAATATTTTATTAGCTATTTTTTATCATTCCGAAGATCAATCTATCTACACGTCATCAACTTCTCTCATGTGGATCAGCTCGCCCCCAGTGTTTATCGAGCGATGGGCAGCCTCCACCAGCCGCGACGCAGCGAGCCCCTCCCTGCCTGAAATAACAGGAGGGGCGCCTTTCAGAAAACCATCCAGCTCTAGAATCAGCTGGTGGTCCGCTCCGAAATGCGATTTATCGAAAGTACCCGTCTTTGTGCTGATCTTTTCCTGCTTTTTCCCGTAATCACTGATGACAAGGATCTCGCCGATCTGCCTGGTGAGAACGATTTTACCACGGTCCCCGACAAGCTCGAATACTTCCTGATCATCCGAGTCCGGTCCGAACACGCTCCAGAAGATGGATGCCTTCACCCCGTTCTCATACGCAACATTTATGACACCGTGGTCGTTGATATCCGCACCGGGGAGCCACACACAATTGTCGTGTATCTTTTCGAGTTGGGTCTCTCTTTCCCTCGAGCTGCTGAAATCTGTCATCATATCGGGCCGCGAATCATCATGCACGGTCACCACCCTGTACGGGCAGTCACGGTCGCATCCTATGCAGCGGCTGGGCGGGTCCTTCTCGGGCTGAAAAACTGCACGCCCCCCGAAAGCGGAAAGCCGCTCAGCGTCACTCTGAGCAAACCAGTTGCAGGCATCGAAAAGATGGGATATCTTGTCTGCAATGACACCGCCGGACCACTCCATCCTGCGGTGCCAGTCATGAAAATAGATATGGTAGGGCAGCACGTCCTTGACAAGAATCATCTTGAGGTCACCGATCGCTCCATCTTTCACGAGATCGAAGGTTTTAAGCCACGTGGTTTCATACCGTCTTGTAAAACCTATAAAAAGCGGATTATCTGACCCCACCTCCTCCTTCCGGATAACTACAGCTTCATCGAGCCGATGCGCCATCGGCTTGTCGAGGAGGACCTTTTTTCCGGTCCGCAGAGCTGCAACAGCGTGTTCGCGGTGCACGTTCTGAGGGGAAACAACAATGATAAGTTTCACTGCCGGGTCTCTCACCAGGTCTTCATAGTTTTCATACAGATTAATTTCTGGGGAACCTCCCTTTTCGGCATACTTTGACAGAAATGCGTCTCTTGCTTCCTCCATCCTGACCCGTGTCCGGTTGTTTAGGGCCCTGATCTCGAGTTTTGTTCTGTCGCTCAGATCGATGATACACATACCAAGATCATAGCCTCGTCTCCCTGTTCCGATAATACCGACACCTGTCTTTTCCTGACCCATTTTAACGAAACCTCCGATGATATTTGACAACTCAAACCGTAGATATATTGATCCCGGTATACCAGTATAAACGAACATGCCCTGTCAAGAGCCGGAAAAGTATGTTGCAATACCGTTTACGGCAATAACCACTCCGAAGCAACCCAGCAAACCGTATATTAATTTCCTGAACAGCTTCATGTCGAGGTTTTCCGATACGCGGTGGCCTATATAAAGCAGTACGGCGGCCGGAAGCATTACCACGAGGGCAGTCAGGAGTACATCCGCCGTAAAACCTTCCTTGCCGACTCCCACAGTAACAAGCCTGACGATGCTTGAAATAATAAATGTCGCCTGAAGGACACCTTTCATATCCCGGGGGTCATCCATCTGAGAGTAGAGGTAGAGGGAAAGCGGCGGCCCCCCGGACATGAAGGCACCCGCGATGAACCCGCTTATTGCACCGAACAGTATACCAAAAGATGGGTGTATTTTCCTCCTGAAACGAAATGGAAAGAAGAAGTATACCGAACCGAAGATTATGATGATTCCGAGAAAAAACTTGAAAAGCGGCAGTTGATGATACCTGAGTATAAACTGATAACCCGCGGGTATACCGATCGTCGTCCCGACGCTTACAAACAGCACACGGCGCCAAACAATCTTTGTGCGTCTTGAAGAGAGGTACAGCAGTATGACTGTGTTGACCGTGAAGACTATATTCAGGACAACGGATACCCGCTCAAGATTGGCATCCAGCAGGGAGAAAGTGGTCATGGTAATGATACCCGAACCCAGTCCGGCGAAACCACGCACCGTTGCGGCAAGAGGAATCACGATGAGAAAAGGCAGTATTTTTCTGAAATCGTACATGGTCTTCTAGTATCCGAGCGCTTTAAGCCTTGATCGGATCTTCTCCTCCCTTGTCTCCTTATCCGCAGCCTCTGCGGTCTTTTTCTCTTCTGCCGAATCCCGTAACGCCAGGAGCAATGAATACCCTTCCATTTCATAGTCAATGGTATTATACGGCGCACGCAGATTCATGATATCGATTACAGTCGGTGCGATATCAAGCAAAGAAACAGGCTCCACCTCGCCGGCCGCAGGAAAATCAGAACCTGCAATGCTCAGGTACCCGAACCGTCCACAACCTTCTGTGATTTCCTCCTCCACGCATTCTGTATTGATGATTTTCCCGGCACCAAATCCCACTCGCTGATCGGTCCTCCACCTTCCCTCATCAATATGTACCAGCATATCGGGACCATATTTAGCGAAATCACCGTAATAGAGTGCATCCCCCCGGAAAACTTCAACGGACAGGGGCTGCCCCTTCATCACGGTTATCCCCTCGATATCCTTTCTCAGCTGCTCGAGTAACGAAGTATACTCGTCAGGCCCCACAACACCATCTTTTTCTCTACCCTTCAGATTAACATGGATCTGACCGGTCCCACCCATTGCCCATGCCTTTGTAGCTGACCAGTCAACATCCACTTCCTCAATAGGTGCCGGCCCCATGGGGTACTCTTTCACGCATAGATACCCTTTTTCTATGAGCCACTCATTCATATTGATGATCCCGTCAAGCCGCAGTACTGCCGAAACACTGTAAACGCAGAGCACGGTGTCATCGTCGAGTGTATCCCTGATTTCACCCACCCGATCATCGATGAACCTGTAGTACTCGTAAAGGGTCTCCAATTCCTTCGATCCCGGATCATGGAATCGATGATTGTTGTCAGCATCCCGCAGGTACAGGTGAGAGACCGCCTCCATACCGTCAATCACTGCCATCACGGCGTCGCACAGTTTTTCCTCGACCAGATACTTCACCAGTGTAAACCGCTGCTCATCCATACTCTTTATATTTCTCAGCATCGACTTTTTATCAAGAAGGGATCGCCGATCACCGGACAAAGGAGCATCGTGAATATGCTCACCAATGACTTTTTTTATATCTCCGGCAAACTCCCGGAACCACGTGCCGGGCTCCCCCCGGCCCCCTGCCGCACGCTCGCCTATACAGATACCGCCCGGTATTTCCGGCTCCGGATGCGTCCAGGGCAGGTTCACCGTTCCAACCCTCTGACCGAGCCGTGATAGAATACGATAAAGAGGCCGGACCCGATCGTCAATAGTCCCGGAATCAACCTTTTTCTGTAAAGTATAAGAATAATCCGAACGGTACCGCTCCCCCCACACGCCGAAAGCCCCGGGATTCCTCCCGGACAGGGAACTTACCCAGGCATGAGGCGACGATGGAGGGATTGTGCTGACAAGCCGCCCCCATGCCCCGTCCTTTCTCATTTTTTTAAAAACGGGTAATTTATCGATCCAGTTACCGACCAGGTCCTGGTTTAAACCGGAAACACCCAAAACAACAGCACGACGCATCTTAATCCTCCTCATGACACATGGTAACGGTTAATTATATAATGGTAAAAATCCACCTGCAAAGCAGGTGGATTTTTTACAAGCCAAAAGATTTTCAAAGGCATAGCCTTTTCGTAAAGCAGCTTACATATAACCAAGCTTTCTCAATCGTTCCATGGTTTTTTCTTTGTCCTGACGCCTTCCTGCCCGCTCTACCGTGTTTTCCAGGTCCTGGTCCCAGGCCGGCTGATCTGACATCTTCAGGCTCGTTGTCTTCGCACCCAGTGAACGATACCCCTGCCTGTACAGAGGGCAGTAGGGAATGTCAAAGTGGAGTGTCGTGTCCCAGATATCCCGTTCGGTGAAGTGCAGGATAGGGCGGTACCGGGTGTGTGCAGGCACCAGATGCGCCTCGGCGGCACCTTCCACATACTCGTCGTTTTTTCTTGCAGGCTGTTCATCCCAGCGCAGCCCCTGAAAAACAGCTTTGACGCCATTGTCTTCGATATAAGTATTGAATACAACGGTTTTCATCAGATGGTTCCCGACATAGGATTCTGCCTCAAAGGGGAACCTTTCAAGCTCAAAACCGATCCGTTTGATCTCCGCCTGGTTCCGCTCGTTCAGGTCCGCAACATTGACGTCTGCGTTGAGCTTGTTCCCTGCAGCCTTCAGGACATCGTCGTTCTTGCCCCAATCAAGCGCTACATCCCACTCTTTGCTGTATTGATGCAGTATTTTATCTATCTCTTCAAAGGCATCGCCCTCATCAATGGTGAACGCCCCGGGCAGATCCGACCCATTTTCCAGGCAGTACTGCCGGCATATCCACAGCGTGAGTGTGCTGTCCTTGCCTCCTGACCAGATAAGACGGGTCTCCTCTTTCGCAAAGCGCTCAAAAGCCTGTCTGAAGACATCCTTTGATTTTTCAATCTTCCCGTTCAGCTCTTCAATTCTCTTATCATCAAGCATCGTTTCCCTCCGAAAAACATATTATGTGAGCTGCCTGTTTTGCAGCAAGCTTTCTAATTCCTGTTTTAGGCCCCCTGCTCTTTTGTCCCCATCGAAACAGTTTCTCTTCTCCCCGGGATCATCCTCAATATCATACAGCTCCCACGAATCCGCCCCCTTATCAAAGATGATTTTCCGGTTATCACGCAGACAGTAATATATGGGGTTGTCCTCCTTTTTTTCCCTGTGGCCCCGTTTGTTGATAGCTTCTCCAAAGCAGCTGGGGGCTCGGAACTCTTCGATCGGCAAAAGTGAGCTGCCCTTGAACCCTTTCACCTTCTCTGATCCGAAAAGATGTGCGATAGTTGGAGATATATTAATATTGCTGACAGGCTTCGTATAAACCTCACCACTTGATCTGCCCGGGTCGTATATAAAGAGAGGAACACCGACAAGTTCAGTATACATCTTCCCGTCGTGGGAAAGCCCCCCGTGCTCTCCGAACTCATCGCCGTGATCGGAAGCGAAGAAGATAACCGATTTATCGAGAACACCGGCCAGGTCGAATATATGAAAAAGCTCCCTCATACAGCTGTCCACTTCCAGGACCTTGGCGCTGTACAGTTTTTTTAACAGTCCCACATTCTCTTTATCGGAAATGTCGCGTTTCAGAATAACCTCTCTGAACAGCCCGAACATCTCCTCTTTTTCGAGTTTCAAATTTGCATCAACAACATTGATAAACTCCTCTTCAGCCACATAGGGTTCATGTACATCCATGTAATGCACCCATAGAAAAAACGATCTATCCATATCGTCTCTGATATTGCCGGAAAGCCATGTCTCGACCTTTTTGTTTATTTGCTTCCCCCGTATGAAGGGATAGAGATCCGGAACATCATCATCAATTGAGTCATAGAAAATGTCCCACCCCCTGTTCCAGCCGAAGTCTTCGCTCAGATAGGGGTTTGAATGAAATGCCGCAGTAATGACCCCCTCTTTTTTCACTGCCTCAGAAATCAGAGTCTTCCCGGAAGGGAGCATCATCTGCCGTCCATACTCCAGATAGTATGTCGAAGTCAGGATACCCGGAAACGAAGCCTGTGTATAGGGCCCTGTTGCATATGCCTTTTCGAATCTGAGACACTTCTCTTGAATAGAATCCATGAACGGGGTCA
>DRHN01000507.1 GCA_011049595.1 Spirochaetota bacterium
GCCGGAAAAGAAGAATAAAGCGGCTATTATATAGGATTTCCGGCTATTTCCATACATATCGGGCAAATTACCCTTTTATTCCCGTCAGCGTGATGCCCTGGATAAATGTCTTCTGTACAAAGAAAAAAACGATTACCACCGGCAGGCTTATCTCGATCGCGCTTGCCATAAGCCTGGGCCAGGAGGAATACCTGGCAGCGGCAAAATTGTAAATGCCGAGAGCAAGGGTGTACTTATCCTGCGAATTAATATAAACCAGCGGTTCAAGGAAATCATTCCACACTGCAACAAAACAGAATAGGACCACTGCCGCAAGGCCCGGTTTTACCAGAGGAAGCATTATTCTGAGAAATACCTGAAGCTCATTGCATCCGTCAATCTTGGCAGCATCTTCCAGGTCTTTCGGGAGGGTCATAAAGAATTGACGCATAAGGAATATGTAAAAGGCACCTGAAAAGCCTAAAAATCCCGGCCAGGTCAACGGTTTAAATGTTCCGACCCAGTGTATCTTCGCATACATAACAAAAAGAGGAATCAATATCACCTGGAACGGTACCATCATCGTTGCCAGCATGATATAGAAAAATATGTCCCTTCCCTTCCACTTTAATCTCGAAAACCCGTACGCGGTGAGGGTGGAACAGAACATGATCCCCGAGGTCCATACGACCGCGATGTATACAGTATTCCACAAATACCTGAAGTACGGGATCATTGTTGCAGCTTCCACGTAATTGAGCAAATACAGTACTTTCGGGAGTATCTTCGGCGGATATATTAACACTTCCTGTGTCGGCTTTATGGAAGTCATTATCATCCAGAAAAAGGGAAACCCGAAAGCGGCAGCCAATATTATTAAAACAACGGTCGTTGAAATCCTTTTAATTCCTTCTTTTTTCTTCTTTGTCAATTGCATGCAGATTATTCTCCCCCATAGAAGACCCACGATTTTGATGTTTTAAAAATAAAAAGGGTGATTAAAATTATCGCGATAAACAACAGCCATGCCATGGCGCTCGCGTACCCCATGTTAAAGAACTTGAATGCCTGTTGATAGAGGTAGAGATTGTACATCAACATCGAGTCCATTGGACGGCCCGTGCCTTTTGTTATTATGAAGGGCTGGGTAAAGAATTGAAACGCCTGTATAAGGCCCATTACCAGGTTAAAAAGGACTACATTGGAGATCATCGGCAGCGTGATATGTAAGGTTTTTTGAAACCAGTTCGCGCCATCCAGGTCGGCGACCTCAAAAAGGGTTTTGGAAATATCCTGCAGGCCTGCAAGGTAAATGATTATGGCCTGCCCCGATGCCCACAGAGCCATAATGATCAAAGCGGGTTTGGACCACCCCGGGACCTGGAACCATCCCGGAGGATGTTTTATTCCGATCAACTCGAAAATGTAATTAACAATTCCGAGCTTCGGGTGGAGGATCCATTTCCATAAAATTGCGTGCGCGGCAAACGGAACTATAACAGGTAAAAAGAATATAGTTCTGTAGAATGCTATTCCCTTTATCCGGGCATTCAGCAGCAATGCTATAATAATTCCAAATATGATACCAAGGGGGATTGAAATGCCCGCGTAGTACAGAGTATTTTTTATCGATATGACAAACAGGGGGTCCCTTGTTATTAGATCAACATAATTCCTCAAGCCTATAAACTCGGGAGGTGATATTATATGGTACACCGTGAAGCTGTAGTAGATCGATGCGATAAATGGATATATATAGAAGATTAAAAACCCTAAAAGCCAGGGAGATATGAACGCGAGCCCGATGATCAGTTTTTTCCTTTCGCCCCTACCCATAATACATTTCCTTACTTAACTCTTTATAAAAAATAGGACAGGGTCCGGATAGACCCTATCCTATTTTTTCTTACTTTTTTCGCGTGGAATTTAAATTATTTTCCAACAGCCCTGTCAATCTGGACCTGCACTCTCTCTGTAAAGTTATCGAGGGCTTCCTTCGGGGTCATCTGGTGTGACATGGCCGCCTCTACCGCCCTTGTGAGCTCCATGTCAAAGAATTCCCCTGCAGGTGTTGTCGGCATTACATTTGTTGCGTAAATACCTATTTCATCAAACATGGGCATCACCTTGGTTATTTTATTGTCCGCGCCAAACTGTTCTTCGATGAGCTGCTCGAAGCGCGGGAATGCTTTTTTTACACTTGGCGAATTGATGGTAAGCGCGCCGAACTCAGCCGTGAAATCATACCATGAATATTTTAGGAACTCCCATGCTTCGTCCGGATGAGGCGCCCCTTTCGGAATCCCGACGCTCCATCCCATGAC
>DRHN01000508.1 GCA_011049595.1 Spirochaetota bacterium
AAGGCCGTAAGAAGTGCCGTGAGATATCTCGAGGTTATATTTTATAACCGGTTTTTTCATATTTCCAATCCACTATCAGAGACACCAACCACTCCATAAATTTTATACTTCTAAAACTTTCACAATCCGGTGGCGCCCCCGCCTCAACAACTTTTAGAAGGTCCGCCGGACCCCTTCATCAACACTGAGAAGTGGCGTATCGAGCAATGCCCTCGCTTTTGACACGTCTATAATACCGTTTTTATGCCGCGGCGCTTTTTTTTGCCCCTCCCGATCCGGATTCAGGATCCCGACACGGTCTTTATCAAATCCCATCATTTCTGCGATCAACCCGGCAAGCTCATAACGGTTTGCATGATCTGTCGAGCCTATATGCAGGACACCCCGGAAATCCTTATCGATCAATTCAACCACACACTCCGACAGTGTGAGAACATCGACAGGGGTCCTGTATTCATCAACAGGAAAGTAAAGCTCCCCGGGCTTTTTCAGTTTATCTCTAAGATTTGTGTAAAAGGAAGGAACATCCGTAACGGGAAAACCCAGTACAAGTGATATTCTTACAACGACTGCTTCAGGGTCAAGGGACAAAACGGCCTTTTCCGCGGCCGCTTTTGTTTTTCCGTAATAATTCACAGGGTCAGGCATATCACTTTCCTTATATATGTCAGCACTGCCGTCATAGACAGCATCGCTTGAAAAGTAGATCTGTCTGGACCCAAAAGTCCCGCAGCATTCTGCAACATTTTCAGCCCCCTCCACATTTATCTTCCAGGCAAGGTCTTTATCTTCCTCAGCCCTGTCTATTTGAGAAAGCGCCGCAGCATTGACGCAGGCGTCGGGCTTTAGTGTTTCAAACAACCCTGTGACGTCGCCTTTATCAGAAATATCCGCCCTGTGCCAGTTTACCCCGGCGGGTATCCGCCCTCCTGACCTTGAGGCTATCAAAACATCCCAGCTCTCAAGGGCTTTTTGAACGATTTTGCCCCCGATAAAACCGCTGCCGCCGAAAACAAGTAATTTGCGACCCATTCGTCAACACTCCTTCTGTTGCATTGTATCCCGGGGTAAAAAGCCGGAACGAAAAGTAGAAGAACATTATTATGGTCAAAAATGATAGATTATAATTAAATATATGTCAAGCGATTTTTGGACCGAAAATAAAAGGAGCAACAACGACAGGTATACTTAATCCTCGAATACAGGGAATACCACCCATTTTTTTTGGATCGGCAGTAATTCGATCAAGTATATTTCATCTGATTATTTCATCCCTCCGTTTACAGGACTCTCGATTGATAAGATGCTGTTTTATCTTAATGACCTGAATATTCCTGCTCCTTTTACCGAGCCGTTCGAGCATCAGGTTGCCTGAAAATAAACCGAGGGCATCAGCGTCAACACGCATTGTGGTAATCCTGGGGATAAAAGGGTCATCATAGTTTAACGTGTCACCGGCTGCTATGATGGACATTTCCTGCGGGACAGAGATTGAGAGCGACTCGAGGAGGGCGATAATCTTTGCGGCAAGGTAGTCATCGAGAGCGAATATAGCGGTAATAGTATCGCTGCTCTTTATCAACGTGCTGAGCTTTTTTTTCATTTCAGCATGATCGTAAAGATCTACGGTCAGGATGTTCCTGTCAGGCAAGTGCACATTAAATTCATCGAGCGCTTTTTTAATCCCGATTGCACTGTCAGATATGAATGTTGAAATATCAGGCAGGGAATACCTGACGTATACGATGCCGCGGTGACCGAGCTCCAATAGATGTTTTGTCCCCTCATATGACGCCTGGAAATCATCTGTGCACACCGTGTAAAATGTACTCTGGAAGTTGCTGTTGTTTACCAGGACCAGGGGTACGCCAAGTTCTTCAAGCCTGGTGAATAACTCCTGATTGCTGTAATGTACTGAAAATACTCCCTTTACTTTCGTTGTGAGGAGTTCGGTCAGCAGATATCTTGTATCTGAATTGTACTTTACCGGAATGAAAACGGGATAGTACCGCTCTTTTTCAAGTACCTCTTCAATACGAGTGATGATCTTACGGACAAAGTGCCACTCGAAAGATTTGAGATGATCTTCATACAATAAGATCCCAACGGGCCGGATCTTATGCCTGAGAGTGAATGGAACAGAGAGATTGTTTTTGTAGCCCAGTCTTTTTGCTGCGTCCAGCACCCTGATCTGGACTTTCTCCGAAATACGCCCCTTTCCATTTAATACAAGTGAAGCTGTCGCAATTGAAACACCCGCTTCTTTCGCAACATCACTTAACCGAAGTTTATTCATAACAATATCCAGAAAATTTAAAGGATTATGCTAAAATGAATATATTTTACTAAAATTTTTTATTTTTATCAACATATAAATTTTTAAAAAACACAAAGATAATGGTTATTTTTCTGCAATTGCAATTACTATTGTAATTATATACACAATAATGTCAATATCTTAATAAAAAATTATGAAAAAAATATCTTGACAAAAAATATTGAAACAGGTAAAATACAAATTCTTTTACTAATTTTTTTAACTAATATTTTATACACCATACAAAAAACAAGGAGGCAGATTATGTTAACAAGAAAAATTATGAGTGTATTTTGTATCGCAGTACTTTTGTTCCTCACGGTTGGAACTCTTTTTGCGGATCAGAAGGAAAAGGAAAAAACCCTTGTCATCTGGTGGTGGGGGGAAACGGAACTGCAGGGACTGACAGGCTGGCTCGAAGAAACTATCGACATATTCGAGAGGGAGCATCCGAACGTGACTGTCGAGGCGACTCTTCAGGACACGGTGAACGTTTTCAGCGATTTTCCCACAGCCGCAGCGGCCGGAGAACCGCCCGATATACAGTTCTCTTGGAACGGTATATATGCCATGGAGTGGGTGTGGCTGGGACACGTTGAACCGTTGGACAATTTAATACCGGCCAGCGAGCTCAAGCATATGGTAGCCACACCGCTTTCCAGCTTCAAAGGGAATCAATACCGCGCAGGATGGTACCTTTTCGGGCATGGGTGGGTTTATAACAAGGCCCTGTTTAAAAAAGCAGGCGTACCGCAGCGGCTTTATCCGCCCGAAACCTGGGACGAGTGGCTGGAGGTGTGCCGGATATTGAAGGACGCCGGGATCACTCCGATCTCAATGGGGGCAAAAGACCAGCTGATTGGTGACTGGCTGATATCACTCTTCATGGTCCAGCAGCTGGATTCTCCAGGAGATCCGATCAAACTCGTTTTAGGGGACCTTAGATGGGACGACCCCCGCTACTATGAACACTGGACCCGGATCAAAGAGCTGTGGGACAAAGGATACATAAATGACGACGTACTCTCGCTGGACCTGTATCAGGGCCAGGACCTTTTTACAAAGGGTGAGGCGGCAATGACAATAGCTGTGGGCACCATTATTCCAGCCATGGAAAAAGTGCTCGGTGCTGAGAATATCGGCGTGATGAAGACACCCACCTTTGGGGTGGGAAAGTTGGCCGAGAAGGACGTGACCTACATCCAGGGAATGCTTATCTCTTCTCAGTCAAAAAATAAGGAGCTTGCTGCGGAATTCATCCAGCTGATGCACGACAAGGACAGGTACAACGCGCTGTGGGACGATCTGGGCGCAATTCCGGCTGACGACAGATTTGACCCGAAAAAGATTGACGATCCGTTGATAAGAGAAACCTGGCGCTGGTTTGAGAACTCAACTATTTACGTGGGAGATACAATCCCCTGGGCTATACTCGGGGAAGCAGCATACACAGGCATTCAGGAGCTGTTTTCAGGAACATTATCACCAAAGGAACTGGGCGAAAAAGCGCAGAGACTCGCAGAACAGTGGAAAGAGCAGAATCCGGATATGTATCAAAATTATCTGGACTGGCTTGCAGGAATACCTGAGTGAGTATAAAAGAATAACGGGGGCCTGAAGGAATATTTACAGGCTCCCGTTGCAGTAAACTGTACCTATTATTGACGGCTTTACATTTCAAGTCAAAACCTATAATCATCAGATGAAATTAAAAACAAGAAAAATAACCCCTTATATATATATGCTTCCGGCCATCGTACCACTGGCTTTGATCTACGGTTATTCTCTTGTAAAGGTATTCGACTTTTCAACCAGAAGGATCAGGGGAATAACCGGCATATTCATAGGTCTTAACAATTACAAATTTATTACCCAGGACCCTTCCTTCAGAAAAGCGGTCCTCAACAACGTAAATCTTTTTGTCCTGATCCCGGTGATGGTCTTTTTAGCCATTATCTTTTCTTATTTACTCTTTGAGCATCTCAAAGGATGGAAGATTTACCGCGGTTCGCTCTTCATGCCGTATATTCTTCCTATTCCGGTTGTAGGAATAATCTTCGGCTACATGTTCACACTGCACGGTGTGGTCAACAGTTTTTTCAAGATGATAGGTTTGGATTTTTTAGCGATCGATTGGCTTGGGAGCCCCAAATATGCTTTGTGGACCCTGATGATAATAATATTGTGGAAAGAACTGGGTTTCGGGATAATCATTTTTCTTGCTCGGTTAATGAGCCTGGACAACGAGATATTCGAGAGTGCCGAGATTGACGGGGCAGGTTGGTGGCAGAAACTGTTTTACATAACCATACCTCAAATGAAGACCGTAATAGAGTTTTTCTCCATTATCACTATAATAAACATGCTCAGCTGGGTTTTCGCGTACTCCTACACAGTGACCCTTGGGGGCCCGGGCAACGCCACCCTCGTGATGGAGTTATTCATCTTCAACAAGCTTGCCAGGAGCCAGACGCCAAGGGCCGGCATAGCTTCCGCGGCCTCGGTCCTTTTATTCCTGGGCACAACCGTTTTGATTTTTCTTATGTTCAGGATAAGAAAACAGATAGAAAAGGAAGCATAGCAATAATAAAGGCGACGAAAAATGAAGGTTAAAACACACTACAGCTCAATTTTTAAATATCTTGCCCTGATCCTGGCTACAGCCGTAAGCCTATACCCGATCTTCTGGCTTATCACAGTTTCTCTGAAAACCCAGGCACAGTATTTACAAAGCACGCTCGATCTGCCCTGGCCCCTGGATTTTGGAAATTTTACCGCTGCCCTCCACGGGGGACGATTTTACCTGTGGTTCATGAACTCCGGGATCATTACAATAGGCTCGGTAATTCTCGCCACCGCTGCATCTTTGGTCGCGGCATTTGCCATTGTATTTATGGACTTCAAAGGAAAACAGATTTTACTCAATAGTATAATCTCTCTGATGGCCGTACCCATAGTGGTAATGATAGTTCCACTTTATATCCTGTTCGCACGGATACACCTCATGAGCACGTACCCGGGGGTTATACTTATATATGCTGCGATCTGCATTCCTTTTTCCATATATCTGTTAACAAGTTTTTTCAGGACACTGCCTGGAGAAATAGTTGAGGCAGCCATAATGGACGGGTGCAGTACCTTCAAGGTTCTATCCAAAATTCTGGTCCCTCTTTCTATACCGCCTGTTTTGACCCTTATTATAGTTAACGCGTTGTACGTGTGGAACGATCTGCTGATTGCTCTTGTGTTTTTGCCAAAAAACGATATGCGGACTCTTATGGTAGGGGTCACAATATTCAAATCCAGGTTTAATCTGGATGTTCCGCTCACTATGGCAGGGCTGCTTATGATATCGGTGCCTATGATCATTGTTTACATTGTCTTTCAGAGATTTTTTATTCGCGGGTTAACTTCGGGGGCACTCAAAGGATAAGGAAGGGGATTGACTTGTTTTCTTAACTTTAAAAATGGGCAGCTCTAATTGTAAAAAACTTATTTCAAGGAGAAATATAAATGCTGACCGGACCCGCGAAAGTGCTGTCTGATGAAGATACAAAAAAAATCCATGACGCCTCCCTCGATATTCTCGAACGAACCGGGACAAACATTCTTCACGACGGGATACTCGAAAGACTGGACGATGCCGGTGCCCGGGTTGACCGGTCATCAAGGACCGCGCGTTTTTCTGCCTCCATGGTCGAAGATCTGATCCGCAAAGCACCTCATACGATCGCTCTTTATTCGAGGGGGGAACGTGAAACGATCGAGATAGGCAACGGTGTGACACATTCTGTCAGCGGATTCGATGCAACGTTTATTCAGGATTTCGTAAAGAACGGCAGGTATCCATCGGGCGAACGGCGGCCGATAAAAACTGAAGAAGTGGGGAATTTTGCAATGATCGCGGACCGTCTTGAAGATATCGATATTGTCGGGGTCCAGGGGATCCCCCAGGATGTGCCGCAGGATAAAGCCGAAGTCTACGCTGTCAAAATGCTGCTCGAAAACACCGCGAAACACATCGTGATCGCTCCTGACACGGGATTGACCGCTCAAACTATTTTTAAAATGACAAAATCTGTTACCCGATCCGATGATATCGGTTCCAAACCCGTGCTGTCCTGCCACATATCTCCGTCGGCGCCGCTCCGGTGGACACCGGCGGCGTGCGATATCATCATGCATGTCCTGGAGGAAGGCGTTCCCTTCTACATAC
>DRHN01000509.1 GCA_011049595.1 Spirochaetota bacterium
AAACCGCTGTCAAGGGGAGCGGGTGCAGGCTTTATAAGCTGCACGCGGATGAATACGCCTTCCTTGTCGATGAAAAACTCGAGCTTTATGAGATCAAAAAATTCGTGAGCTCCCTCCACAACAGTGTGGAGAATGTGCCTTACACCTACCGGGGCCAGAAGATCTGGGTTAATGTTTCCTTCGGGGTATCGGGTGAAAAAGAAAATATCCTGGAAACCGCGGATATGGTCCTCAAACAGGTAAAGAAGAAAAAGATCCATTACCTTATTTACAATAAATCCATGGATATATTAACCGAATATGAAAACAATTTGAAGTGGGCGCGGGTCGTTAAAGATGCTGTTGAGGAGAACAGAATACTCCCCTTTTTTCAGCCGATCGTCAACAACCGGAACCACATTATCGAGAAATACGAATCTCTTGCCCGGCTGATCGATGAAACCGGAAATGTCATTTCACCTTATTATTTTTTGAACGTGGCAAAAATGTCCAAACAGTACAGGTTTATAACTCAAATAATCCTGGAAAAATCTTTTTCGACATTTCAAAAAACCGGGATCGAGTTTTCAATAAATCTTTCCGTTGAGGACATCCTTAACAGGAGGACCGTGGACTTTATAACCGCCTGCCTGAAAGAATACGGTCTGAATAAAAAAGTGGTGTTCGAGATCCTCGAATCCGAAGGAATTGAAAGCTATGATGAAGTGTCAAAGTTCATAAGCGTGGTAAAAAACCTCGGAGCCGCGATCGCGATAGATGATTTCGGTGCGGGGTACTCAAATTTCGCGCATATTTTAAAACTGGAAGTCGACTATATCAAGATTAATTCATCCCTTATTAAAAATATCGAAAAGGACATAAACTCTCAGATCGTTGTGAAGACCATAGTGGATTTCAGCAGCAGGCTCGGTATAAAAACCATTGCCGAATTTGTGGACAGTCGCGCGATATTTGAAAAAGTTAGTGAACTGGGAGTTGATTTTTCACAGGGATATCTTATCAGTGAACCAAAGCCTAATATCGTTGATACCGGGCCCGGCTTACAGACCTTTACTCAAATGACCCGGCAGGTGACCTAATGTGGACAAGCCACATTCTTGCAACTTCGGGCTTGCCCGACTTTTAAATATGTTTCCTGCAAACCAAAGTTTGTGCCAAAAAAACAAGGAAATTGTTATTAAGGTACTAAATGAAAAACGTCACAGAACAGGAACTGAAAAATGGATACAATAGCGATCGTTGACGACGACCTGATCAGCATCGATACCATTCAGACCTTACTAAAAAATGACAGATACAGTTTTCTCAGGGCTTACAACGGGAAAGACGCCCAGAATCTACTTAATATTGCGGGCAATCAGGTCAAATCAATTATTCTCGACTGGATGATGCCGAAAATGGACGGTATCGATCTGCTCAGATGGATCAAGGCTCAACCTCATTTGAAAAATATTCCTGTCGTCATGCTGACCGCAAACGATACCATGGAGCACATAAGAGA
>DRHN01000510.1 GCA_011049595.1 Spirochaetota bacterium
CTGTTTATCCCGAACATCCACGGTTCAATAAACAGCGGGACCAGCCACTGTTCACCGTCCCAGTAACCTTCAGCCCTTACAGCGGGGTATATTTGCTCCAAAAGATCCTCAGACACATATTCGCCAAGGGGCGATAGCTTACCCGACCATGCCTGCTCCAGTCCGATCACTCCGCCCCATGTCACATGCAAATCGGGGACCTCTTCCCCTTCGGACGCAGAATTGAAATCTTTATAGACGCGGTCGATGTCTATATGGCTTATCTCCCACACTACCTCCGGGTGCTCTTTCTGGTATATGCCGGCTGTTTCACGTAAAAAATCTGTTATCCCCGGAGCAACAGCTTCCCCCCACACCCATATATTATAGTCTGCCGGCCCCTCGACAACTTCTTCGGGCGGTATTTCCCGGTCTTTTCCCCCGCCGTCGACCAGGATCGCGGCACCAAAAAACAGAGCTATAATAACGATAAATAATGGTGTGACTTTTCGTCTGTTCATAACCCACCCCCGGCAAATTCAAAACCAAAAGATACGTATATCGGAAATCCACTCTGTTAAGGAGCAGTATATATACATCTCAGGCAAAATATACCTCCCTTTGTGAAAAAAAAGATATATATATATATTATTGTTAAAACCGGAGGCAGCTGTCAACTTTTATTGTCAATGATCGATTTTTTACTTATGATAAACAAGGCATAAACTGATTAGGGGAGACTATCCATGGGTGAATACGGAAAAAAATCATTATTAAAAATTCCGGAGCAAATTGTATTCGGGACAAATACCGTTGAGGACCTTGGCGATTATGCACAGGGTTACGGCAAAAACGCGGTCCTTATTTTCGGCGGAGCGTCTCTTGTTAAAAGCGGGAGCCACGGAAGGATCCTGGACATCCTCAATAAAAAAAATATACAAGTCGTCGAGATCAGCGGGATTACTCACGACCCTGACGAGAGGACAATTAAAACCGCTGTTGACAGGGTAAAGCAGATAAAGCCCGATGTAATTATTGGTGCCGGCGGAGGAAGCGTGCTGGATGCCGCGAAAGCGGCGTCTATAATTGCCCCGAACGGGGGAGAAGTAAAAGACTACTGGGCGGGTAAAAGTTTCACAAAAGCATCCATACCTTATATTGCCATGCCGACAACATCCGGCACTGGAACCGAGGTCACAAAAAACGCCGTGATCACAAACCAGGATAAAAATCTCAAAAAAAGCATCCGCAGCGAACTCATGATACCGAATATCGCGCTCGTTGATCCGTCGCTTACCTTTGGCGCGCCGACCGATATAACCGCCAGTACCGGACTTGACGCCCTTATACAGAACCTTGAAGCATACACATCAAAAAACTCCGGGCCCATCTCGGATACTTTCGCAAGAAAAGGTATCGAGCTTGCCGGAAAGTATCTTTTAAAAGCGGTAAAAGACCCCGGGGACCATGAAGCGCGGGAGGGCCTGGCACTTTCATCTCTCTACGGAGGCATCTCGCTGCTGAGCGCCGGACTGGGCCTTGCCCACGGCCTGTCCCATCCCATCGGGATCAGGTTCGGGATACCGCACGGAAAAGCCTGCGCGATCGTAATGCCGAAGGTCATGGAATACAACTACCCCGCTTGCGTGGAAAAATACTCGGATGCGGGCATGCTTTTATCGGGCATCAAAGATGGTGTTAAAGCTTTTAACAAGCTGCTGGAAGAGCTTGATATCTCAACGAAGCTGGAAGATTACGGTATCACAAAGGATGACATCCCGGCGATCGTGGCAAACTCCAGGGGCGGAAGTCGAAATTATAATCCGGTCGGGCACAGCGACCCGACAGTTGTTAAAATGCTTGAAGAGCTTTTGAAATATTGACGCATTTATGATGCCGGTCAAATACCCTGAAAATCGTTCGATTCATTTTAACCTTTT
Organism: Spirochaetota bacterium; assembly: GCA_011049595.1. Classification (GTDB taxonomy): domain Bacteria; phylum Spirochaetota; class B62-G9; order B62-G9; family DRHN01; genus DRHN01. The sequence continues at coordinate 1,920 of DRHN01000510.1, forward strand.
AAAATCCAATCCTTTGACCCTCTCCCTTAAATCTTTATAACAAAGATACGTCTCCTCATACTTTTCTTTAAAGGAGGTCCGTGGTTCAAATATTTTACTAACTGACACCATATTATTTATGTCCCCGGGAGACGCGTAGATACCCAGGCCTTGCCCCGCGAGAAAAGCAGCCCCGAGACAACCCGCTTCAGTGATCCCGGTAGTTTCAACAGGCACGTCTGTAATGTCAGCTTTCAGCTGCATCCAACGATGGGACCTGGCCCCGCCCCCGACCGCCCGGAGGCGGCTTATCGTGAGACCGGCGCTTTCCATGGATTCAAGGTTCAGTTTGACTTCATAACATATCCCATCGAGTATTCCTTTAATGATCTCTGAGCGGTCGGTGTCCAGCGAAAGGCCGAAAAAAGCCCCTCTCTGGTTCAGGTCCAGCCAGGGGGTTCCCGTCCCTGTAAAATAAGGCAGTACGAATACATTTGCCGGCCTGTCCGGTGTGGAATTTATCATAATATCGTAGGGGTCCTGCTTATGCTTTTTAGCCTCCTGAACTTCCGCCAAACCCAGAGTATCACGATACCACCTGAGGACCGCCCCGGAAGTTGTAACATATCCCAGTGAAAAGTAAAAACCATCCGCTACATGAAATCCGCAGCCGTGGTTGCCTTCGAGAAGGGGCGTCTCAAGACGGCATATATCATATACGGCTGTTATGCATTCCAGTGTGCCGAGAGTAAGCGCAGCCATCCCCGGCTCCATCACACCGGCTCCCATAGCGCAGCAGCACTGGTCAAAACCCCCGGTGATCACACGTACCCCGGGATCAAGCCCCAGCGGCTCCGCATGAGCCGGGCCTATTTCACCTGCAACGCTGTTCGATCCGGCAAGCGGGAAAAAAAGCCCCGGGTCAATACCGCAAATGTCGAACAGCTCAAAAGCCCAGTCCCTGGTCAGGATATTTACAAGCATGGTGCGACCGGCTAAAGAATAATCCATGGATGGGGCCAGCCCGAGTTTCGTGTGTATTATTTCCTGCCATCCCGCGAACTTTGCCGCCTGTCTGAAAATGTCAGGCCTGTTGTCCCTGAACCACATTATTTTCGGCACAGTGCAGTACGCGTGAAGAGGGGCGCCGGTTAATTTAAATAACTCCTCCCTGCTGATATGTTCCTCTATCCATGCTGCCTGAGAAACCGCCCTTCTGTCCGCGGCCCCAACAATTGTACGGTAGATCGGGTCCCCGTTTTTATCAAGTGGAGTTACGGAATCACCCAGGGTTGAAATGCCGATTGCCTTGACCGGGTCGGAGCTTTTAACATCTAGGGCTGTTCCGCGGATAACCCGCTGAACAGCTTTCCACATCTTGTGCGGGTCAAGTTCGCACTGGTCCGCTTCCGGTATGTAAAGAGGGTACTCTTCATAATACGATGACAGCATTTTTCCGGATTCATCGAACGCTGCGGCTTTGCACCCGGTTGTACCGATATCGAGTCCTAGCAGGCTCATAATTTTCACCTCAAAACTATCAGTCGTAAAAAACTGAAAATTGATGATTACGGGTTTAAGACGTATTTCGAAAGAGGATACCGAAAATATCAATTAGAAATGCGCGCAGCTACAGGACGAATTCCCCGTTTTCCTTGACGGCCCTGGCTTTTTTACATTTCTTGATAGGAATGTCCAGATACCACTCTACGCTTTCGTGGGCATCCAGAACACTGTTCATACCCCACATTTTAGCAAAAGCGACCCTGTCCATACCGCCCGGGACATGGAATACTTTCTAATATTTCGTGGAGACATTTATTATTTTTTTTCCATTTTTTTCAGGATTTCAGCCGAACTCTTTTACAAGCGCCGCATTCTCGGCCGCCTGGTCACTATCCCGGGGAAACATCCCCACTACAACGGCATCCGACGGTTTGATGTTCTCGAAAGCAAACAAAAAAGCTTCGCGCACGCTTTCATTATCGGTGCAGTTTCTTCCAGCTGCGAGAATTTTAAATGCGAGACATGTCCTGGACGCATTTTTTATCGTCCTGCACATCAGTTCGCGGTCCTCCTCCTCAAATATGTCTTCCCTGTGCACGCCGGTAATAATATAGCTCTGACGCCTTTCTTTCATTCCTTTATAAACATTGTAAAAGCTTGCCATATAGAAATCGATGTCCCAATCCTTCTCCTCTATGTATTCTATTATCTCAGGCATGTGAGCCCCAACGCCAACCGCCGCTCCAAGGTCTCTCGCGGTCTTCATTATTTCCCGTACTTCCTCGATACGGCCTTCCCGCCAGTAGTTGCCGGTTTCTGTCCCGTGGTGGTAAACGGCAAATGCTCCGAATTTGACCGCCTGCTTAATATTGCCACGTATATCGCCCATCTCGGTAGCAGTCTGGGATATAAATTGAAGATTCCCGCCTTCCATCCGGTGTTCATGCAGAAGATGAAGCAGCCACCGGTCGGCCCTTCCCTGGAAAGTGTTTACACCCAGTTCTTCGCAGCGGCGTAAGAGCTTTTTAGCATTCTCCATGGTGAAATAATCTTCCATTTCCTTTGTAACTCTCTCGGAGTAATGGCTTACACCTGAAACAGGATTGCTCCCGAGGATGAGACGGGTAACTTTTGTCCCGCAAAGATCAACTTTTGGAAGTTCCATTTTCATTCAGTTATCCTGATGCGGACAAGCCGCAATCTTTCAACTTCGGGCTTGCCCGACTTAATAAAATTTTTTTGCCAAAAAAACAAGAAAATTGGTGTTAAGGTCCAATAGTGTATTTAATAAAAACATGGGGCCCGCGCACCATTACTGAATAAAGAGACACTCTAAATAAAAGATGATAATAATGGCTAATTTACAGTTTGTCAAGACAGGTTTTCTTTTTTATTTTGCCCTGAAAATGGCACCGCTGTAGTGGGCTGGAATATCATCATCGGCGTGCCTGACCACAAGATCGAAAAATACTTTCTTAAAGGCTTCAATGTATCCTTTGATGAGATCAACCCCGTCGGGAGGATGCACACCAGCCACCGCGGGTTTCCCGCCGGCGATTGCAAATCTTTTTTCCATATTGTCACTCCTGTTCCAGTAATTTTTTTACCTCATCTGAAATACCCAGACTGCCCGACCGGGCGAACTCAAAAAGTGACTGCTTATCAACACCTTTATGGATCGTGTGGGGAGATGTCACAGAAAGGCCCCCTGTCAATACGCCTATCTCATGAGCGCGTGAAAAACCCAATCCTGCTGTCAGCCCGCAGATCAGCCCCGCAAGAAATGCATCGCCCGCGCCCGCGGTGCTTACAGCGTCAACCTGGATGGCCGGGAGATAACATATGTCTTTACCGTCCCACACCCAGCTCCCACTTCTCCCGGCTGTGATCGATATATACATGGACTGTTTTATAATCAAAAGACTGCGAATAGAGGTTTTAACGATCTCGATTAAATCCGGATCAGGGTCCGGACCCGTGTCCTGTTCAGGGTCGACCGGCCGGTCTTTCAAACCCGAAGCAGAGGCAGCTTCGTCTATGTTCGCGGCCAGAAGGTCAACGTGGCGCAAAAGATCGAGACCCTTTACATTTTTCATTTCTTCGGTGGTGAAAGACGCGACACAAAAAAATGAATTTTTATTTCCGAGCTCGAGAATTTTTTTTCTTGCGTCAAGGCCGACTTCCGGGACAGCTAGCGCGACCCCCTTTTTCCGGTATCTGCCAAAAGTCTTTTCCGATTTGCCGACATAATCCGGGGAGACTCTCGAGCAGGCGGAATTGTCAACCGTCATCATCGGCGTGCC
>DRHN01000511.1 GCA_011049595.1 Spirochaetota bacterium
AAAAATATCCGCTTTCTGCCGTTTATGGTCTTTTGCAGCGCCGGAAACTGTTTTCTTAATGGCGTAAGATCAATAGTACTCATTTATTCCCTCGGATTGTTTTATTCGGACCACTCAAAAAAATTGGTAAGATATCTTTACCTTCCAGAATAGGATAGAACAATACAATTTTTTTGTCAATATAAATTTTACCGCTGTCATAAGACCCATAAAGATCAATGATTGCAGGCCTCTCAAACCACCGATCCGGTTAATTTCTACCCGATTCATATCTGAGAAACAATTCCCTGAACAACCCCCCGACCAACTTCATCCTGTCCGGAGTTTCCACAAACGCGATCCTCATCTGAGTTTTGCCCGGGTTTACCTTTCCCACCGGGATACTGTAAAACCCTGCCATAGGAGTTACAAGCAGGGTCCTTTCTTTTCCCCCGGCCTCAACTTTTCCTTCCCGGGCGCAGTACAGGACAAAATCCAGCGCGTCGAACCCGGGTTTAGCAATATTCCGGACATCTATGACGGAATAAATAGAGGCATCAGGTCTTGAAACGATAATACCGGGCAGTTTTCTCGTTAGATCTTCATTCAGACCAGTCATGATCGGCCTGTAATACTCCTTCTGCCTCCGGTACCAGACTTTCAGATCAGAGTGGCTCTCGTGGGCCAGGGCGCCGAAAATGTACTGCCCTATTGCGTTGACACACAGGTTCGCCGTATTTTCAGCGACCGATTTTTCGTGAAGCTCCTCATTGTCTGTGACAAGAGCTCCTATTCGCAGGCCGCAGGCGTTCCACACCTTTGACGATGTTTCTATACTCACTCTTCTTCCGCTTATGCCGGGAACTTCGTTTTCAGTCAATCCCCAGACACTTGTACATTCACCGCCGGTATAATTAAGCTCCCGGTACGCTTCGTCGCTGATCAGCCACATGTTGTATTTCACGCAGATCCTGCCGAGCAGCGCCATTGAATCATGATCGTACAGCTGTCCGGTGGGATTATCATAGGGTATGACAACAAGTGCCCCGGGCCTGTTTTTTTCAACCGTTCTTTCGATCTCTTTCACATCAGGCAAAGTAAACCGGCCGTTATCCTGAAGGTGCCGGGTAACGGAAACTGTCTTTCTGCTCAACCGGTTTGTCATCGCGTTATAATTTGTGTATGCGGGATCGATGAGAAGAAGCGGTTTTTCCCCGCTCGCGGCCGGTCCGCATACCCCCAGCACGACCAGCTCAATTGCCTGGCTTCCGCCGTCGGTTACCTGCACCTGAAGCCCATCCGTGCTTAAACCGCTTGACGCGATTATGTTCAAAAACGCATTTCTTGTTTCCTCCCGTCCTATCGTGGCCGTATACTTTACGACCGCTCCCGCAAAAGGGCCGCCCGGAGAGCCAAGATCGATCATGCGTTTTTTCAAAGCCGGATGGAGGGGCAGTGAAACGTTTCCTATTGCCGTGTTTACGCTGTCCACCCCGTCCGTTCTTTTCCTGAACTCGATCTGGGCCAGCCTGATCGCCGACGGATTTCTTCTCTTAAAAAGCTCCGACAGCTCGGCTTTTGCTGTTGCTTTTGTTTTCACTTTTGAGCGCCATGTTGAATAAAGTTGTCCTTCAAACACTGTTTGAATTCTTATACTCTTTTAATCATTACACAGGATTAAGGGCCCATCTCTTGAAAGGACAGACTCATTAACCCGGTTTTTTTTCATTTTTCAACACACATCAGGAAAAATCGGTCCGTGTGTGATCGTACTGCGTTCATCTGGCCAGGTTTTTCAAATCCTCAGGAAGAGGTATTCTCATGGCAAGGTCCCACAGCTCTTCCAGGTTGTCCGCCGTGTACCACGCGCTTGGAGACAGCGTGTACTCGGGCGCCGTTTTTCCCAGCAGCCCGAAAGCCCCCAGCAGCACGTGATTTACACCGATAAGATACGGAGTGTCCGTAATGACCGCGGCGATATTTTCTCCGGGCGTCAGTAATTTCATTAAAATAGGCACATCGACTCCCTGTGTGACGATCACAATGTCATCCCTTTCAGCTGCCTTACAGGCAAGAGCTGCAAGCTGGCCCGGAAAATTAAAGGAAACATAAAAGCCGTCAATATCGGGAAATCTCAGGATCATCGAAGCTGCAACAGATTCAGCATCGGCAAGATCTGCAAAACCTTCATCCGCGACCACCTGGATGCCCGGGTACAGCTCCGCGATCTTCTCCCTGACAATATCGTCTATCATGTTAACTATCCAGAAATCCTGCTCCCAGTATATTATACCTATTTTACCGTCATCCCCCACTGCCTCGCCTAACTTCTGTGCCATGAAAACACCCTGGTCATAGGGCATCGAGGTTGATATTCCAACGAACTCTCTCCCATGCTTGTAGCCGGCGGGCTGGTTCGACCAGAACACCAGCTTTACCCCGGCCTCGACTGCCGGCCTGAAAGCCTCCGCTGCAGACACTTTGTCCACAGGAGCCGAGATTATTATGTCGGGTTTCAGGGCAAGAGTTGTCTCAATATCGGATTTCTGCTTTGCCGGGTCAAAACCGGCGTCGGTTACCACGACCAGTTCCATACCGAGATACTCGCAGGTATCTTTTATTCCTTTTGTCATCGCTACATGATATTCACCCTGGGCGCCGTCCATGTTAAAAGCTACTTTGTAATTGCCTTTTCTCAGCTTTTCTACTTCCGCCACTGTCAGCACCAGCTCGGTGTCCCAGGTGGGTGTCTGGCCGTCGGGCCCTTTAAACGAGGGGTCGATACTCCCCCTGTATTTTTCCAGACCCTTCCTTGTCTCGAGTATCCACGGGTCGATTTCATCCCCTGAAGCACTTACCACGGTTGTATCTTCCACGACCTCCTCTTCAGCCGAGGGTGTCTTATCTTTTTTCCCTCCTGTTAAAACAAGCGGTACAGCTAAAAGTAAAACAAAAACCGGAAAAAATAATCTGTTCCTCATTTTCTCCTCCTTTTAAACAAATGTTTTAACCTGAAACAATTTTTTTAATCCTCTATAACAATTGCCCTTGCAGGGCACCCCAGCGACACCTTTAAAATTTTTAATGGCATAACGGTCAATTTTACATTATAATTTTTTATCTTCTCTAAATTTATGCACGCTGTAACTGTCAGGATGTTTGCGTTGAAATACCTTTCAAAGGCGTTTTCCGGGTGGACATCGTTCTCAGCCGACGGTGTATCAAAAGCAACGATAAGCGGTTTTTTGTCTATTAAATAGTCCATTGCATCTTTGTTTAAAAAGGGGCATTTCTGCAGATAATCTTTGTTCTCCCAGTTTTTGCCATACCCTGTGCTCATTATTATCCCTGACCCCTCCGGTATTTTCCCTTTTTCGGCTTTTTCCATATCATCCGCAAACACACAGGGCCTGTTGTCAACTATTTTCAGGTCCTCGCAGGGCATCTGCAAAACATAAGAGTCGATCCCGTAGAGCTTTTCGAGCGGAACATCGTTTGCAGTGTAACCGTGTACATCCCCGGGAGTCTCAAAATAGGTCCCGGTAAATGCGATCATGTTCTCGAGTGAATCAAGCTCGTATTCAACACCCGCGTACTCCATTTTAACTTTGCCCAGCCTGAAAGGCTTGATCTCGCCGCCATAATCCCACATGCCTTCATAGATCGGGCCCGTAATGTCGATTATTTTCATAATTCCTCCTTTTATAGTACCCTTATTAACGGTCCCCTTAAATAAATTTGTTTTTTCTGACAGTCGGAATGTTCTGATGAAACCGTGATCAACAAGGCCGGTACACAATTCTACCACGATATTACAGTTCATGTCAATGGTAAAATAACTTGACCTTTTTAAAAT
>DRHN01000512.1 GCA_011049595.1 Spirochaetota bacterium
AAAAAAAAGCAATGGAAGTGCTGAAAAGGAAATAAATCGGGTGTTGACACGGGGATAAGGTTAAAATGCTGATGAAAATACTTTATGTTATAAAAGGAGTTGAATAAATGCAGATCGGAATGATAGGACTTGGCAAGATGGGAGCGAACATGGTATTACGCCTGCTAAAAGGCGGTCACGAGTGTGTTGTTTTTGATATCGACCGGGAAGTTATGGGAAAAGTGGTCAAAGAGGGCGCAAAAGGCACGTCATCGACAAGGGAGTTCATAGGCGCGCTCAACAAACCCAGGAGCGCATGGGTCATGATACCGATCTGCATTTATTCAACTCCTTTTATAACATAAAGTATTTTCATCAGCATTTTAACCTTATCCCCGTGTCAACACCCGATTTATTTCCTTTTCAGCACTTCCATTGCTTTTTTTTCAATATCCCCTGACCCCATCTCATACCGGTTCATCAAGTATTCAACGGAGCCTACTTCCCCGAACTGGTCCCTGGAACCTATCCTCTCCATGGGAACGGGACAGGTTTCCACAAGGGTTTCGGCAACTGCCGACCCGAGACCGTTTATTATATTGTGGTTCTCGCAGGTGACGACCGCGCCGGTTTCCCTGGCACACTTTTGTATTAATTCCCGGTCAACCGGTTTTATGGCAAATATATTTACAACCCTTGCCGAAACACCCTTTTTTTCCAGGCTCTCAGCCGCCTTCAGGCTCTCGTCCACAAGAATGCCGCTCGAGATGATCGTCACATCGGACCCCTCTCTCAGCACAACCCCTTTTCCGATGTCAAAGGAGGACCCGTTCTCGTAGATCTGAACAGGAAATTTCCGCAGAAGCCGCACGTAAAACATGCCTTTCAGCTCCACCATCTGGTACAGCAGGTCCTTAAGCATGACAGAATCAACAGGCTCCAGCACGGTCATGGCCGGGATGTTCCTCATGATCCCCATATCCTCAAAGGGCATATGCGTGCCGCCGTTGTACGCCGCCGTGATCCCCGGGTCACTCCCAACTATCCTGACGTTCAAGCGCGCGTAAGCGCCCGAGATGAATGCCGCGTCATAAGCTTTTCGGGTGGCGAAAGGGCCGAAAGAATGGGCGAACGGTATCCTTCCGGTCGCGCTCAGCCCCGCAGCCACACCGACCATATTTGCCTCCTGGACACCCACATTGAAGGTTCTTTCAGGAAAAGCTTCCCCGAACGGGACCATACCCATCGAAGACATCAGGTCCGCGTCAAGCACGACAACACGTTCGTCTTTTCGGGCTATCTCCATAAGGGTTGACGCGTACGCGTCCCGCATCATCTTTTCTTCGAGTTTTCTTTCTTTCAGGATCTTTATCTTCATTTTGTTTCCTCGAGTTTTTTCAGCTCTTTTACCAGACAAGCTATTGCCTCTTTTGTATTTTCATCCGTTATGATCATGTGATGGTTTTCCAGTACGCCCTCCGCGTAGGAGCACCCCTTTCCCTTCAGCGTGTTCATCACTACAATGGACGGGCGCTCTTTTTCTTTCCACGAATTCCGCGCGGCTTGAATTATCTCCTCAAAACTGTGCCCGTCGATATCCTGCACATACCACCCGAAGGAACCGAATTTAGCGCCGATGTCACCCAGATCGTTTATGTCCTTTGTGTAGCCGTCGAGCTGCTGGCGGTTATAATCTACAAAAGCGGTCAAATTGCTCATCTTCTTTTGAGCGGCAAAAAGCGCGGCCTCCCATATCTGGCCTTCCTGGCACTCACCGTCCCCTATTATCAGGTAGACCATGCTCTTTTTACCGTCAAGACGATGACCCAGCGCGACCCCGACTGCCGCGCTAAGCCCGAGGCCGAGCGACCCTGTTGTCATATCTACCCCGGGAGTGAGATTTCTGTCGCAGTGGCTCGGCAAGCGGGTGCCCCCCTGGTTGAGCGTGCCAAGCTCGGATACCGGGAAGTACCCTTTCATTGCGAGTATCGTGTAAAGAGTGGGGCCCGCGTGCCCTTTGGACATTATGAGCCAGTCGCGCTCTTCCCACCGCGGCCTGGCAGGGTCTATGTTCATTATACCTCCGAAGTACAGAGCGGTGAGAAGTTCGGTCACCGACATAGACCCGCCTACATGCCCGAACCCGAGATCACCCAGTACCTCCAGTGTTTTCAGCCTGACCTTTACAGCGAGTTTTTTCAGTTCCGCCGTGTTGATATTCGAATCAGTCATCTTGTTGTTCCTTATGCTTTGTTTAACCAGCATGTAAATTAAAGCTCTACAGCCCGAGCTCTTTTAGCTTTTCCGGTGTCGGAACTCCGAACTCGTCCCATCCCCGGTACTCGTAATATTCACTTAGCATCAAATTCAGGGGAGGCAGCTCGTTTGGCGCGCCCTTTTTCCTGTGATTGAGCATCCTTAAGGGAAGGGTGTCGTCCTTCCTCGTGATCCCCAGTCTCGTGTTGTACAACCTTTTCAGGTTGAAGATCCTCTCGCCCGTTTCAAAGAAGGCTTTGTGGTCAATATCCCAGCCGGTCACGCAGTTCAAATAATCTATCAGAGGCTGGACCGCAATGCCGGACCCGAACAGAATAAACTTGCAGAAGGTCAGCGAATCAAACATGCTCATGAGGTTCTGCATCCTGTACACGTTTTCAGCCCTTCCATCTGTCTGAAAACGTTCTTTCAATTCCCCGGACCCCAGGTCCTTTATAGACAATCCTCCTTCAAAGTCGTGCGTAAACGCGCTGAGATGGCACGCTCCCCTGCACGAGGTGGCATAGCCGAGGGCGACCGTAAAATGGGCCCTCGGGTCGTGGCCAGGGGGTTCGAGGCCTTTTACTTCGATAGCGAACTCCTGGGAGCCTCCCCCTATCTCCCTGGACGCCCTTTTAACGCCTTCACCAAGCAGTTTGCCGATCCCTTTTCTCTGCCCGATCCTTTCCACCATTTCTATGACGGCCTGACCGTTTCCCCACACAAGCTCGAGCCCGTCAGTGTCACTCTTGCCGAGTAATCCCCGCTCGTACGCTTCCATCGCAAAACCGATGCAGTTGCCTGTGGATATCGTGTCCATCCCGTAGCGGTTGCAAAGCTCGTTGGCCTTTATTATCGAGTCGAGGTCGTCATTCAGACAGTTAGACCCAAGAAGTGAAAGGGTCTCATACTCCGGCCCGGCTATCTCCTCGCCATCGTAGGGTCCGCCAACGGCTTTTACCACCCTGCCGCAGTTTATCACACAGCGTCCGCAGTGATATTTTTTTACAAGTTTTGTCGCGGCCATGGTCAGACCTGTCAGCTTTTTGGCCCCGTCCGGCCAGCTGCCCTGATACCAGTTCTTTATCGGGTGGTTACCGACCGACTCGCAGTAATCGAGCCCCACTGCTGTCCCGCCGCTTCGCAGCCCTTCGGGACCGTCTTCCATCATCACGGCGATCTTTTTTGTAAGCTCAGTCATCCGTCCCTCGTCGGCGATTTCCACGGACCTGGATCCGTTCACAACAACAGCCTTGAGGTTTTTAGACCCCATCACGGCCCCGAGACCGCACCGCCCAGTAGCCCTGCCGTGCTTCCCGTCGCTGATGATATTCGCGTACCTCACTAGATTTTCTCCCGCCTGCCCTATAACGGCCACCCTGACCGACCCACCGTTCTCTACCTTCAATACGGCAGTTGTTTCAAAAGTGTCCCTGCCCCATAAATGGCCCGCGTTCTTTATTAAGACCTGTTCATCATCAATAAATATATACACAGGTGTGTCAGCCCTTCCTCTTATGACAAGAGCGTCGTAACCGCACTTCTTGAAATTCGCACCCCAGTATCCGCCGCAGTTCGACTCGGCAAATATTCCTGTCAGCGGGGATTTTGAGACAGTGTCGAACCTGTCGGAATTAAAAGCTTTTGTCCCGTTCACCGGGCCTGCCGCAAAGATCAAAAGATTGTCCGGGCCGAGCGGGTCCGTGCCTGCATCTGTCTCCTCATACAGGATCTTTGCACCGAGCCCGCACCCTCCGATGAAGTCCTCTGCCGTCTTATCGGTGAGCTCCTCCTCATCGAACTTACCGGAGCCCAGATCAACCCGTAATATCTTCCCCATGTATCCTTTTGCTTTCAATGTGCTCCCTCCCCGTCATTAATTGTTGGTCCTCCCGGATAAGATTCACGATCTCTCCGGGTTTGTTGAATATAAACCCGGCCCGGGACCGCAGCCGTAAATATCAGGACCCGGAATGTTGATATGATTATACTATATCGGTCCACATGATTCAAATGTTTTCAGAACACCTGGTTCAAAAAAACTGGAAATTCTGGTGCAAAATACTTGAACCCCTTAAAAAAACACATTAAATAATATTTTTTCTTGACAGAATAAAAAAAGCATGACAGAATGGCGGTTATTTGCGTGGTTAATATCAATACCAGAATGGAGGTATGCGCGGGATGGTCAAGAAACGGATAGAAGATATCAAGCACCGGTCGAAGTGGCACATCACTTTGATTCTCGTTATAGCGATAATTATTTTTAACTTTCCAATTTTCTGGATCTTAGTAACCAGTTTCAAACCCAGTACTTTGATCACAGAGTCGAAACCTGTCTGGAAGTTCAGCCCAACCCTGGACCATTATATTTCCCTTGTGATGGGGAAGTCGGAGCGGGTGGCAACTTCTACGAAAGGGGACTTTAATTTGTTACTGTATTTTACGAACAGCATGATCATTTCAATCGCCACCACGGTCATAGCAGTGCTGTTGGCGTATCCTGCGGCCTACAGCCTTGCCCGGTTTAGGACCCTCGGGGATAATTACTCTTTCTGGGTACTGTCCATCAGGATGCTTCCTCCAATCATTTTCCTCATACCCATCTCTATCCTCTTTGCCCTGTACAGGCTCACAGATACGCGGGTCGGTATCACCCTGGCGTATCTGACTTTCAACATACCTTTTGCCTGCTGGATCATAAAAAGCTTTATCGAGGATATCCCGGTGGATCTGGAAAACGCCGCGATGATGGATGGTTATTCCAGACTGCATGTGATGATCAAGATCATCTTCCCACTTACCGGTTCGGCTGTGGCTGCGGTTATGATCATCAGTTTTATCTTTTCATGGAACGAATTCCTCATGGCCCTGGTTATTTCCTTTATCAAGTCTACAACGCTTACGGCAGGGGCTGCCCAGTTTGTTACCGGGTACGGGATTCGGTGGGGGAAGATCTCCGCAGCAGCGATTATTGCAATCATTCCCACCATAACTGTCGGGCTAATAGGACAGCGTTACCTCGTGCGGGGTTTAACAATGGGTGCGGTAAAATAGGTAAGGAGAGAATTGTGGCTGAAGTTGTATTAGATAAGGTGTGGAAAATCTACGGAAAAACAGTGGAAGCCGTTAAAGGTTTGGATCTGGATATCAAGAACGGCGAGTTTGTTGCAATATTAGGTCCTTCGGGTTGCGGTAAAACTTCGACCCTCAGGATGATTGCGGGTTTGGAGGAAATCACAAGGGGGAATCTTTCCATCGGCGGGAAAGTGGTAAACGACGTGGAACCGGGTGACCGGAATATTTCCATGGTTTTTGAGAACTACGCCCTGTTACCGCATATGACTGCTTATGATAATGTGGCCTTTCCTCTATCCTTGCGGGGTGTTGATAAGTCGGAAATCGATAAAAAAGTGCGCGAGATCAGCAAACTTCTGGATATGGATTACATGTTGAATGACCTGGCAGCCTCTCTCGGGGGAGGAGAACGGCAGCGTGTTGGAATCGCCAGAGCTCTCATACGAAAAAGCAACGTGCTCTTGATGGATGAACCGATCTCTCATCTGGATGCGGCTTTAAAGGCTAAAACCAGAACAGAGCTTGTCAGGCTTCAGAAAATGCTTGGTATTACAACCGTGTATGTTACCCATGATCAATTGGAAGCCCTGGCAATGGCTGATAGGATCGCGGTCCTCAACTTTGGGGAACTTCAGCAGTTCGGCACAGCAAATGATCTGTATTACGCGCCTGAAAACAAGTTCGTTGCCGATTTCGTCGGGGAGCCCCCGATGAATTTCATTCCCTGTAAGCTTCAGCGTAACCCAAAGGGCGTTCGTCTTTTTACTGAGAACCCGGGTTTTGACATCGCCCTGAAAGGGGAAGACGCCGGTTCGATAGACCCCACCTTTGAGGATGGCAGCGTCTGGTTTGGCGTCCGGCCCAAGGATATAACCATAGTTACCTCATCTGAAGATGATTATTCCGAAAAAAACCTGGTAAAAAGTCAGGTGCTTAACTTCGAACCGGGCTGTGAGCACTCCATAATCGAAGGAAAGATATCCGAATACCGGTTCCTTATCCAATGTGATCCCGTCGTGACATTTAAATCTGATGATACTATTTATCTGGATGTAACCAGTAAGAGATTTCACCTTTTTGATTTTCAAACCGAAAATAGCATACTCGTAAAGAAGCTGTAGGACCTTAATACCAATTTTCTTGTTTTTTTGGCAAGAAAATTCTTTTAATAAAGAATGCGGCTTGTCCGCATTAGGGAGAAGGGATATGAGCATCAGGCTGGAAATTGAGAAATTAACAAAAACCTTCGAAAAAGAAGCTGCTATTGAAGATTTAAGTTTTAACGTTGAGCCAGGGGAATTGTTCGCCCTTCTCGGACCTTCGGGAGCCGGAAAATCTACAACACTTAACTGTATAGCCGGTTTAGTGGAGCCGGACAGGGGCGAAATAAGGGCTGACGGAGAGTCGGTAATGGAAACAAAGCCTCAGTTCAGAGATTTCTCGATGGTCTTCGAAAGCTACGCCCTGTACCCTCATCTAACCGTAGCAGAGAATATGGCTTTCCCTTTGAAGGCGCCTATAAGAAGCGGTGAGATGTCGGCAGAGGAGAAAATAAAACGGGTTCAGGAAACAGCGCAAATGCTGGAGATTCCGGAACTCGTAAACCGGTTTCCTAAAGAGCTTTCCGGTGGACAGAAGCAGCGTGTCGGTCTGGGACGCGCCCTGGTCAGGCGTCCCCGGATGTTTTTGATGGACGAACCGATAGCTCATCTGGACGCGAAGCTCCGGCACCATATGCGGGGCGAACTGAAGAAACTCGTAAAAAGGCTGGGAATTACCACGATACTCGCGACACCCGATTACAACGAGGTGGTTGCAATGGCAGACAGGGCCCTCATCCTCAACCAGGGTCATATGGAGCAGCTTGGAACGCCTGTTGAGCTGTATAATCATCCCTATAATGAGGTTGTGGCAAAATCGATCGGTGATCCCCCCATCAATCTTCTGGATTGTGAAATAAAAAAGACAGGTGATGACATTCTCTTGATTGGGAATGGTTTTTCAATTCAGTGTGACCCGGAGCTTAGATTGGTTCTGGACAAAAACCATGTTTCAAAAGAGCTTGTATTCGGTATAAGACCTCAGGAACTAATTATAGAAAAGGATGCCGATAAAGGGCTCATCAAGGGAGAGGTATATGTCTTCGAGCTGTTAGGCGGGGAGGCAGTAGCCACGATCAGTCTGGGAGATAAGCTGGTAAAAGTGGTGTGTCCGTGGGAGGATAAACTGTCGATCGGTGAAAAGGTCGGTTTGAATTTCTCGCTGGCCAGGGCCCATATTTTTGAGAAAAAAAGCAGTTTAGCTATGTACGCCTGAAGGAGGCGCCTCGGGAACACAGACTGTGTTTTTGAGAGGTAACACCGGAGGATATGGCCGGAGTGTCTTTAAGATGAGCGTAACAGAATGGATGCACATCCGGGCATTCTTAATAGAATCACAAATAAAATCTTTCTATGGAGGCGTGTATGAAAAAGTTGAGATGGATAATACTTTTCGCTCTGGTTATCGTACTTGCAGGAGCAGGGTTTGTGATGGCCAAAGGTGGGAAGGAAGAGCCGGAAGAGATGGAAACCGGTGGTCAAGTGAAGCCGGTTACAATTACGGTGCAGATGTTCTCCGGCCCGGAGTTTGACGCGATGGTACCTACTGCTGAGTTCTGGAATAAGAACTATGAAGCCAGCACCGGTATCCATGTAAATAATATTGCATTGAGCCGGGTGGGGTATTTTGAGAAGATGCAGTCCCAGCTTGTGGCCGGTCTCGCGGATCCGGATCTGGTGCACCCGTTTAGTATGGCCCTTGGTAAACTCAGACCTTATCTTGAGGACCTCAGGCCGTATCTTGATGACCCGGAAATCATGACCGGACCGGACGGAGAGAAGTATGAATTCACCCAGCTCCTGGCACCGGCACAGGCGGCTGTTACTGCGTCAGACGGCGCCATCCTCGGGATGCCCAAGGATATGAGCGAACTCGCTGTATACTACCGGAAAGACATAATCAGTGACCCGCCCGATACCTGGCCCGAGTTCGTGGAGATGGCAAAAAACTACACCCAGAGCATTAACCCGAGTTCGCCGACAAAGTACGGTGTTGTTCTCCAGGGTAAATATGAGAAGTGGACTTTCGCCGCTGCTCTGGAAACCCTCTGGTCCTCGGGGTATGAAATTTTCGCACCGGGGAGTGAAACAGATATCGACGGCTATAATAAGGACGCAGTTAAGGCTTTCAAGGTATTCCAGGACCTCTATGAGGTTAAGGCTCTCTATCCAGGCTTCGATAATACCGAGTATCCGGAAGTATCCGCAGCCCTTGAGAGCGCCGATGTTGCTATGGCAATACAGTGGAATGCTAATTACTTCAGCCTGACCAACAAAGATATATCGCCGAAAGTGTGGGACAAGATCGCTCTCGCCCCACCTCCCGGCTGGAAACAGGCCGACGGCTCGGTAAAACGAGCAATGTATGTACAGACAATCAACCTCTCCCTTAACAAGAACTCAAAGAACAAGGAAGCCGCAATGAAATTCCTGGCATGGAGCAGCCTCGGTGAGGGGGCCTATCTTTATGCAGAAGCCGGCGGCTCTTCACCCATAGAGGGTGTGTGGCTTGCCGACGATGCAATGATGCCCTATCCGGTTCTTGCACCCATGGTTGAAGAATACGGCAGGACTCTGCCGATGCACGACGATATGACCGAACTTGTTATGATCGGTTCTTCCTGGATACAGAAAGTCGGAATCGGCGCTGCTACAGCAGAAGAGGCAGCCAGAGGCATGCCAAAGGAAATGAAGAAATTCCTGGAAAGCAGATAAGTTGTGTTAAATATATGAACATTCCTTCGGGGCGTTTTAGGTTGCCCTGAAGGGATCTTTTCTTTGCAGTTTTTAATTTGCGGTTTTTATAAGAAAGCCATGAGAAAATCGAGGTAGGGAGAAGACATAAATGATGCAGAATGTAATGAAAGCGCGGACGAAAAAAAGCGGTAGTTTCGTCGAAAAATGGTTCAAATACCTGATGATCACACCCATGACAATAATACTCGCAGGTGTTGCCATGTATCCGTTCATCTTCGCGTTAAGACTGTCATTTACAAATGCAAAAACGATGAATATTAGAAATCCGGATTTTGCCGGACTCAAGAATTACGCTTCGATCCTGACTGCGGGGTTGTTCTGGAAATCTACGGTACTGACGATCATATATGTTGCCGGTGCGTTGTCCCTGGAGATCGTTCTCGGGTTGTATCTCGCAATTCTTGCAGACAAGGCGCTGAGGGGGCAAAAATGGTACGTTTCTCTCCTTATTACTCCGATGCTCATATCCACTGTACTTTCAGGCATTATTTTCAGACTTGAACTGAACCCTCAATTTGGTGTTATCACCTATTATCTGAAGTTTATAGGGGGTCCGGAAAACCTTCTGGATACAAAACACGCACTTATAACTGTTATGCTTATAGATGTGTGGCAATGGACATCCTTTATTTTCCTTATCTCCTTCGCGGGCCTTAAATCGCTGCCGATAGAACCCTTCGAAGCAGCACGGGTTTACGGCGCGAAGCCATGGCAGACATTTTGGAAAGTAACCCTGCCTTTGCTTAAACCTGTTCTTATGATAGCGGTTATTTTCCGCATGATGGACGCCTTCAAGGCATTCGACCATATCTATATCCTCACAGCCGGTGGTCCGAATTTCGCGACAACCACCTTCTCCGTTCTGGCA
This sequence comes from Spirochaetota bacterium, assembly GCA_011049595.1. GTDB lineage: Bacteria > Spirochaetota > B62-G9 > B62-G9 > DRHN01 > DRHN01. The sequence continues at coordinate 10,039 of DRHN01000512.1, forward strand.
TATAACTATGCGTATACCAAGGACCATTTTGGAATGGCCTCGGCAATGGCGATCATTATGCTTATAGTTGTCATCCTCATTACTAAACGAATGCTGAAGCTTGCCAAGTGGCATTGAGTGGGAGAAAAGAAAGCCGGATAAATACAGGAATATGCACATAGGAAAAATTGAATTATATTTATTTGGAATTTGACCTTTATACGATTAAATTAGTAGTATGAGGAGTTTTGCGTCCTGGAAATCTAACCGTTCCGGGTTTCTCACTATGATACTGATTTAAAGGAGTCTACTCAAGGTATGGAAAAGAGACTGGAAAGAATCAAGAAGAGACTCTTTGAAGAGTATTATCAAAAAAAAGAGTGGTGGGGCGATGAGGAATCCATCTTTGATGATAATCACGACTTTGTCAAAGAACCTCTTGTAATCAGGAAAGCGATGGCTGTCCAGAAGGTATGCAGGGATATGCCGATACGCATAATAGATTTTGAGCTTATCGTCGGCAATCCGACAATGGCATCTGTCGGATTTGGCCACTGCTTCCCGAAATACGAAACAGATGAAGAAGCTGAAATAGCCGCAAAAGTTTGCCTTAACCGGAAATCTGTCTGGGGGCATCACAATCCAAATTATAAAAAAATTCTCGAAAAGGGGCTTGGTGCAATCATTAAAGAGGCAAAAGCTTGTAAGGCACGTGTTCGGGTAAACGACAGGGTAACGAAGGAGTGGTATGACGCTGTTGTCCTGGCTCTCCGGGGTGGAGAGATCCTTTCAAAGCGCTATGTCCAGCTTGCCGGGTATTTAGCCGGCGAGGCTGAGACAGAGCAGCGGAAATTGGAGCTTCTGGAAATTGCCAGGATATGCCGCAAAGTGCCGATTCATGGGGCGGACAGCTTTCATGAAGCTCTGCAGAGTGTATGGTTTGTGCACACTATCCTTCACAGCTCGCTTAATTTCAGTTCCATCGGACGGGTGGACCAGTATTTATGGCCATATTATAAGAAAGATTTAGGAAGCGGGGTTATAAGTAAAAGTTATGCCCGGGAACTTCTAGGTTCATTTCTTGTCAAATTCAACGAAAGAGTACAGCTTAACAACGATCACATCGAAAATCACTTTACCTTCGGAGACTGGTCCCAGGGGGGAGACCCGGGCCTCGAGACAACACATCTGAAAATGTCCAACGACGAGGAATATACTTATGGTCAATCCTCCAACCACTGGCTGCAGAACTGCATTGTTTCAGGAATAACACCGGAGGGAAAAGACGGTTCCAATGACCTTTCGGTTATGATTATCGATCTGGTAAACGAGCTCGATCTTGTAAACCCTCTTGTATCTGTCAGGCTCCACAGGGATTCTCCTGATGAGATTTATGAAACCGTTGCGAAAGCACTTGCCAGGGGGGGGGGCGCAGCCTACTATTTTCAATGACGATACGGTCATACCCGGAATGGTAAAACACCTCGGAATTCCCATAAAAGATGCGAGGGATTACAGTAATGATGGCTGCTGGGAAACACTTCCCCAGGGAAAGACCGAATTCGCATACGGTCACATTGAAGTACTCTTAAGTCTCGAGAGCCTTTTATGCAGGGGTAAATCCATGCTGAACGGCAACCCTATCGGCCCGGATTCGGGAGACCTGTCTCAATATGACACTTTTGATAAACTTTTTCAGGCTTTTAAGGAACAGGTCCGGGACAGAATAGACCTGGCAGTTGAAAACAAGCTGAAGTATTACGACGAGGTGCATAAAATCGCGCCTGTACCTTTCTTTTCCGGTATAATGGACGACTGTATTAAACAGGGGAAGGATATGACCCAGAAGGGAGCAAGGTACAGGCTCTACGCACCATTGATCACCGGATTCTCCCACTGTATTGATTCGCTTGCAGTTATTAAAAGAGTTGTATACGAGGAAAAAAAGATCTCTCTTGAGAAACTGGCAGAGATTCTTAAAAAAAACTGGGAAGGGGAAGAGCAGTTCCGGCAATACTGCCTTAACAGGGTACCTAAATATGGTAACGACGATGATTATGTAGATCACATTGGAGTTGATATCCTTACCTGGTATTGCGACTATTTTGATGAGTGGAATGCCCGCGTTGACTGGATAACTTTCGCCCCCGGCATCGGGACCTTTGAAAACTATCCCCGGTTAGGGTATGTGTGCGGCGCTTCAGCAGACGGCCGCCTTTCTCAGGCTCCCATTGCCAGCAATTATTCCCCATCTGTAGGAATGGACAGGAGCGGACCGACCGCGGTCCTAAAATCAGCAACAAAATTCGATCTCCGAAGATTAAATGACGGCTGTCCTGTGGACATAAGGATGAGCTTTACAGATTATGAGGAGAACGGCAGCAGGGTCCTCAAGGATTATATAAAATCTTTTATCCGGCTTGGCGGCAATATCCTCACAATTTCAAAAGTGAGTACAGAGGTTTTAAAAGCCGCCCAGCATGACCCGGTTAAGTACAACTCCTTAAGAGTCAGATTAGGTGGGTTGACAGCCTATTTTGTTCAAATTTGCAAGCCCCAGCAGGATGAATATATAAAAAGGACAGAGCACGGTTTTTAAGTTGCTGTTTCAAGGGACCCGACGCCGGCCATCGTCATGAGAAAGGGAGCGGATGTATTCTGCTAAAACATCAGAACCTTACATGAATGCCTATAACGAAAGCAGGGTACTGTCAGGTATCGTATTTGATATACAGCGTTTCGCAATACATGACGGATATGGAATCCGTACTCTTGTTTTTCTTAAAGGATGCCCTCTCACATGCAAGTGGTGCAGCAATCCTGAATCACAAAATCAAAAACCGGAAATTATCTTTTATGAAGAGAAATGCATCCATTGCGGGGCCTGCATCCGAAACTGCCCATTTGGAGAAGGGCTTAAAGATGTCTGGCCCGATACTCTGGGTTTGTGTACAGGTTGCGGCAGGTGCGTTGAGGAATGTTACGCCGAAGCGAGAAACCTGGCAGGCCGGCTGACAAGGGTTGATGAGGTCCTGGACGAAGTCTTGAAAGACCGGGTGTTTTATGAAGAATCCGGCGGAGGACTTACTCTTGGCGGCGGAGAACCCTCTTTTCAGGCAGATTTCGCAACTGCTATTCTTAAAGGCGCCCGGGAAGAAAAGATCCATACAGCAATAGAAACCTGCGGTGTTGCGCCCTGGAAGGAATTGAAAAAACTACTTGACCACACGGATTTGCTGCTTTTTGATTTAAAACATATGGATACCCGGAAACATGAGGAAGGAACAGGGGTAGGAAACGAGATCATCCTGCAAAACGCCCGGTCGGCAGTCGAGCATGTAAAGGAGATGATCCTGCGCATTCCTCTTATTCCGCAGTATAACAACGATTCAAATAATCTGCATAACCTGGGGAGCTTTATAAAAAACGAGCTCGAAAGACTGAAAAGAGTGGATCTTCTTCCATATCACTCGATAGGAGAGTCGAAAAGCAAACGTCTTGGAAAGAAATACCCTCTAAGCTGTGTAAAGCAGCTCTCCAGAGAGGAAATAATCGAAGCAAAACTAATACTGCAATCCTACGGTTTGAAAGTGAAAATTGAAGGTTAATGGGGAAACGATATGAAAAAGATAAAAGCAGGGCTTATTGGAGGCGGATTTATAGGTGTTATTCACGCTGAAATGCTTAGAAGACTCGGCTTCGTGGATGTTGTCGCAATTGCGGGCTCTAACCAGGAAAAAGCTGACACAATCGCCGCAGAGCTTTCCATCCCGACAGCATATGGGGATTACAAAGATTTAATTAAAGACAGGGATGTAGATGTCGTTCATGTTCTTACACCCAATAAATTCCATTTTCAGATGTCGAAAGATGCAATGGAAGCCGGAAAACACGTTATCTGTGAAAAACCCCTTTCAATGAACAGCCAGGAAGCATATGAACTGGTCCATACTGCCGGGGAAACCGGTGTGGTGAACAGTGTCTGCCATAACATGCGGTATTATCCCCTGGTTAAGCAAGCGCGGGAGATGGTAAAAGCCGGGGAGGTCGGCGGCATACGTCTTGTGCACGGCAATTACCTTCAGGATTGGCTTTTTTTCGATACCGACTATAATTGGAGACTTGAATCTGAATTGGGCGGGAAATCCAGGGCAGTTGCGGATATCGGGACCCACTGGCTGGATATGGTCCAGCACATGATCGGCCAACAGGTTGTATCGGTATACGCGGACTTAACGATCTTTCATCCGGTCAGAAAGAAACCAAAAGTAGAAGTCGCTACTTATGTAGTCCAGGAAATGAAGCCGGAAGATTATAAGGATGTCAAAATCGATACTGAAGATCATGGCACCCTTATGCTGAAGTTTTCCGGCGGGGCCAAAGGGGTGCTTATCGTCTGCCAGGTTTGCGCTGGAAGGAAAAACCACATAGAATGGGAAATCAACGGCACAAGGAGATCGCTGCAGTGGTGCGGCGAGAAACCGAACTCTATGTGGATAGGTGAGCGGGGGAAAGTAAACGCTGAATTTATTAAAAATCCCGCGATCATGTATCCGGACGCGGGCAAATATGCCGGGGCGCCTTGCGGCCTGGGTGAAGGATACCTGGATACGTTCAAATCTATTTTTTCCGATGTGTATGGGTGGATAAGGGAAGGAAATGGGATGGATGAGAAGAGCGTTCCATTCCCGACTTTCCTCACAGGACTTTGTGAACTATCCATTGTCGACGCGGTATTAAAAAGCGCCGAAACCAACAAGTGGGTTGATGTAAATTATCAAGAAAAAGGCGGCTATTAAGGAGATAACATAATGCCCAAAATGAGTGGTGCCAGATTTATCGCTGAAACATTAAAGGGCTACGGTGTCACCCATGTTTTCTATGTTGAAGCGATCCTCCGGCGCACCCTTGTAGAGATGGAAAAACTGGGAATCAGCAGAATTCTTACTCATAGTGAAAAATCTGCCGCTTATATGGCCGACGGTTATGCGAGAACTGCTTTAAAACCGGGAGTATGTATGGCCCAATCTGTGGGAGCTGCCAACCTGGCTGCGGGTCTTCAGGATGCGTATTTGGCGCATTCTCCTGTTATTGCCTTTACAGGACGGAAACATCCGTTATGGCAAAACCGAAATGCTTACCAGGAACTCGACCACAACCCTATGTACGATCCGGTTACAAAGTATAATGTTGAGCTTTCAACATTGGAACAGCTTCCGATTCTCCTTCCCCAGGCACTGAGGGCAGCCACCGGCGGGTGCCCGGGACCTGTTCATATCGATTATTTGGGGTATGAGGGGGAAATTATTGATACAGGAGAAGCAGATTTTGATATATGCGTAGAAAAGAGGCATACCTGTATTCCTTCCCGCCGCCCGGTTCCGGATGACAAGGAAGTAATGGAAGCAGCTCTTGCTCTTGAGAAGGCTGAAAGACCCGTGCTCGTTGTTGGCCGGGGAGCTGTTTACTCCGGCGCAGGACATGGGGTGCTGACACTGGCGGAAAAACTGGCAATTCCTGTTGCTACCTCTGTTGATGGCAAAGGAATAATTCCCGATTCTAATCCTGTGGCGATAGGCCCGGTGGGCGCCTATTGCAAACCCTGCGCTAATCAGATTGTCTCCGAGGCGGACCTCGTGTTTTTTATCGGAACAAATACGGGTGACCAGGTGACAAAGAACTGGACCCTCCCGAATCCCGGGACAAAGGTCATTCAGCTGGATATCGATCCCGAGGAGATCGGAAAGAATTATCCCGGCGCCCTGGGGATCCTGGGAGATGTAAAAGTTTCTATTGACGCGCTCAATTCCGTTATTACCGGAGCAAAAAAAACTGCCTGGCTGGAACACGCCGTCTCCTGCACAGCAGCATGGAAACAGAAAGTAGAACCATATCGTACATCCGACGTCAAGCCGATACGCCCGGAACGTCTGTGCAGGGAAATAACAGAGGTTCTACCCGAGGATGCAATAGTCGTGGCAGATACAGGGTATTCCGCGATATGGGCAGCGACAATGATCAATATCGATTCTGTGCGGCAGACTTTCTTAAGGGCCGCAGGTTCTCTCGGGTGGGCTT
>DRHN01000513.1 GCA_011049595.1 Spirochaetota bacterium
TGGCGGGCAAGACGTACATACATAAAAACCAGCACCGGAAACATAAGCATTGTGAGAAAAGTCGGCCATTGCAGCAGAAATCCGAGCATTATCAGTGCGAAAGCGATATATTGAGGATGACGTATACGAGAGTATGGCCCGGTTACAGCGAGAGTGTGGATTCGCTGTGCCCGGTATAATACCTCCCATGCGGATTTAAGCAGGAAAAATCCTCCGAAAATAAGAGCACTGCTGAGTAAGTGGAGCGGGCTGAAATGAGGATTTCCTTTTGTCCCGAGCAGTGTGATCCAAAGATGCCCGGAGTTGTGGGAAAACAGGTCAATTTCCGGATACCGATTTCCCAGCCAGCCCGAGAGCAGAAAAATAGTTAACGGAAGGCCGTACATCTCGGTGAAAAGAGCAACGACAAAACCAACGAAAGCTCCAAAGGAGCGCCAGTCCCGTCCAGTGCGTGGGTGAGTAAAGCTATGGGCAAAAATGATGACCACTGCAGAGTTGATAATTACCATTACCCAGAGTCTGTAATCTGTCAGGTACAGGTTCATAATTAGTTCCTGGTGCTACGCCGTATAAACCACGGAGTAGCCGGGCTCACCCGGCTAGATTTGTATTTTTTAATATTTTAAGTAACTTCAAAGTTGTTAGCTAATTGAATATAAATAGTTAAATAGAATCCCAATAATGCCCAGGTTATTTATGATTTCAAAAAGCGCTATTTTAATTAAACCTTATTGACAACTCCAGGTTTGCCGGTTGTTGTATGTTCTTACGGTTTTTTAACAACTTTCATACAATACCCTAGTAAGGTATTGTATTTATTTAATACTCCACTTGCGAAATGTCAAGATAAATATTTTCCTGTAAAAATATATTTCTTATAATTTAAAAAAGTGATTATTTATAATATCTTTCGCTAATATTAAATCAACTCCTTTGTTTTATTACATTCACTATCAATTCCCGCTGGATATTGAACAACTCTTACCTATTTTCTCTCATACTTTATCTTTTTATCGCAGAAGGCTTATTTGCATATTTTTAGAGTCATAGGCCGTACATATTTTCAAAAATAAATTTAATTCCAAATGCAATACTCGAAACTCCCACTAGACCGGTAAGAAATCTGTTTAACATCGGGATTTTGAAGGGGATTTTGAGGATCACCCCTAATATTGCCATGCCCAAAATTGTCCCGAAGCTAAATATTAGAATGTAAAACACACCTTTAAAGAGAAACGGTATGGTTGACAAAACTAAAAGCATCAATCCAGCACTTCCGGCCAATCCGTGAACTGTGCCTGCAAGAAAAGACTTCCCATGTAGATGATTATGTTCAGAGCTTTCATTGTGATAATGGAAACGAAAGTGATGCTTTCCTTTATGGACATGATAATGGCCATGGATCTTCTCTCTTATTAACTGGATGAGAACTACAAAACCAAGTAGTATCAGCATGGCACCAACTGTGAATTCAGTGATAGCGTTCCACCTTGGTGGAAGTGTTATCCTGAATAAAAGTATACCCATACCCACTAAAACTAAGGTTGCCGTATGTCCTAATCCCCAGAAAGCCCCCACTCTGGCCGAGTGATAGATACTTTTTGTTCGGGTAATAATTGTGGATACTGCAACCACATGGTCAGCATCCAGAGCATGTTTCATCCCAAGTATAAACCCCATGAATAAAATCTCCATCGTTTCAGATCCCCCGTACTTTTCCTTTTTCAATGGTATGGCAAGGATATACACGAATTTTATCATATTAGACTTTTTCAAATAATTATCGATCTTCTTGATAATGGATGATAAATGCTCCTGGTTTCGTTCAATATGACGGTTGCTCTGTCTTAAAATGACAGAAGAAATTGCAAAAAAACTATTCCTGAAAGAACCCCAATGATTCAGAAGAATTTTCCTTTCCGATAATTATGTCTAGAAAACTATCCGGGAAGAAGCATCCTGTAAGAGGAATAGAAGGATTAATAAAAATATGGAAGCCTGTACTTCCCCGTCACCATAAACTTCGATAACTTTTGCTGTTTCTTCGTTCATTCAACTATCATCAATATACTCTACCACTGTATGGTATTAAATAAAATAACACTGTAATTAATCTACTGTCAAGATTTATTCAAATCAATAAAGCTCTCATGTTCATTAACTTTTTCTCTCCCGTCCGTACCAGCTCAGTTTTTTATCTTATTCTCTGTCGTATAATTTCTGTTTTCATTTCCAGAGAGGCATTGGGTAAATGATTTTCCATGGACGCTGCCCATCGAGACTCTCATCTTCTCCCGCTCCATCTCTTCGAGCCTGTTATAGACCTCCATTTCGGAGATCATGTTCGCTTCATCAACTCTGTCTCCGTTGACAATTTTGGTCTTCACTATTATAATTTATTCCCATCCCTCCCTCTCGATGATATGGAGGATGCCCTCTCTATTTTCCAGCAGCTTCTCCCTGATTGTTGCCAAAGCTTTCTGTTCCATGATGTACCTCCTGTTTGTCTAAGCAGACATTCTTTTCTTCCGTGTCAACAAACTACCTGAAAACTTGCCTGAGCTCCCTGGTGAAGAGGAGTCCACGTTTCTGGAACTTTCCTACCTTCTGCACGGTCCTCCTGTTAACCGGCGACTGAGCCGGCCTCTTGTTGATAAGCTCTTACATACCATACCCCCCTATTGTGTACGATATCATTAAAGATTTCAGTTGTCAATAAGTTTTTCCGATAAGATGCCGAAATTTTGTACGTGAATTTGGATTAAGGAAGAAGTTATAATGAGAATGCAGATGAGATTATATCCTCTCGTGCGTTTCCTCGATTTAACGGAGCAGGAGCGCCAGTGGTTTTTTAGTCTTTCAAGAAACACATTGTTTCTGTCTCCTGAAATCAATGACGCGCCCTGTTCGAATGCCGAAATTTATTGGAATGCATTAAAATGTTCACAATGATATAAACTACAGTAGCCGCAAGCAGCAAAGCAGTCATTAAATAAGGCGCATGAATTTTCCATGCAATTAAAAACCCTCCCAGTACCGGGCCACTTGCAAGTCCTAAGTTATTAGCAGCATTGAACCGCCCCAGTGCGGCACCTGGACGATTACCGCCGAACTTGGACATCAATGTCGCTAAGATCGGACTAATTAATGCCACGCCAAGCGCAAACAGCGCGACATACAAGAGAATAAAAACAATCTTTTGGGTAGTCATCAGCGCCGCCAGTGAAGCTCCCGTCAATATAAATCCAGCTGGCAATAACAATCTGTCTCCAGGACGTCCAATAAGCCAACTACAGATAAATCCTGGTACCGCGACATAACAAATCCACACACCATAAACACGAAGCCCATTTCATACGGTCCTAATTGGATGTCTTGTTTCGCATGAAGAGCAAAGGTTCCTTCAAACGTTGCCAGAGCAAACTGGTTGAGAAAGGCCATTGCAAGAAACGGGCGCAGTGATTCGGAAATGAACCATCGATTGGGTGGTGTCGTCAAAGTGTTATCAAAGTTGGTCTGTTGCATAGACGACTTCAAAGACTGTGAGTTCAAAGTTTCCGGCAGCCATCGCATAGCTGCACCTAACGTTAAAATGGAAAGGAGGGCTGCGGCAAAGAAAGGTATCGAAAAACCATCAATGTAGAAGTGACCAAATGGAAATTTTAGGTGACGGCCTAATTGAAATAGAAATGAACTCAGTGCAGGCCCAACCACTACCCCTAAACTGACGGCACTTCCCATCCATGCCATTCCACGACCACGATCTTTTTCTGATGTAACATCGGCCACATAGGCATTGGCCACCGGCAAAACTACCGCTGAAAGTATCCCGCCCAAAATCCGTGCGACATAAAGCATCGCAAGATTTGTCCCCACACCAAATAAAAACATTGACAATGCATAGCCACCTAAGCCAATCAGGATGAGTGGACGACGCCCTAAATGATCCGACCAAAGGTGCAAAGAAAAATTGCATCAGTGCGAAAATGCCTGTTAAAATCCCCACCTGAAATGAGGCTTCCGACAAAGTTGCACCTTCAGCCAATGCTAAACGCTCGATGTAAAATGCCAAAACTGGCAGAATAATCCCATAGCCAATCATTACGATAAACAAACAAAGAAAGAGAATTATGAGATACTTATTCATGCATAACGGCTCCTTGATAATGTCTTGAATAATTTTTTTAGTTTTGACACGAAGTTTTTAAAATTAAGCGTGCCTCTTCCCCCACTGTTTCAGCGCTCTTGTTCTGATCTTGTGGGTGGAACTGAAAGCCACGCTGGATTTTATCCCCAATATTCATTACACTCTGTTTTAAAGCTGATTGTCCAGGGCCCCTAATATACAGTATTATTTGGAAAGTAGCAGCATGTCTTTGACAAAACTGGGCCTCACAATATACTGACTGAGTTTAACCCTTGTAATGTAACTGCTGGCAGGTATCTCAATAGAGTTATTCACAGAACCCTAATGTGGACAAGCCGCATTCTTGCAACTTCGGGCTTGCCCGACTTTTAGAATTTTCTTGCCAAAAAAGCAGGGAAATTGTTATTAAGGTACTACGCGTCGTCCGGGGCTTCGCCCGGAAGACGTGGCCCCTCCGGGGCAGTTGACATGAGAATCTAGTTTCCTTATAATTGTATTTTCGTTTATGCCACCGAAAGGGGAACAACTGCTTATGTACGACGAGTTCACACATTACTATGCTGAATTTTTGGACGGCACATATGATTGCGTTGATCGTATTGTACTCAATGGCTATTTCTGGCTGGGTCAGTCTCCCGGAGGCTTCCGCACATGGTGGAGGCGTTTGTATGGATCCGATGACAATTTGGACAACGCACATCTGATGCGTATGGCTGGCCGTCTGAGTCGTCGAGGCCGTGCTTTCGCAAAGAAGCACGGGATTCCGGTTCTGGACTGTCTTCGCAGTGAACGGAAGCATGAACTTGCCCAGAAGCATCTGCCGGTCGATCCGAATGTTATAGGAGTGTTTCTCATCCTGGTCAACCGTGCACCTGCACCGGTGTGGGATGTCCAGCACAATAAAAACGGTGTAATCAGGAACATTGCCAGGAAGAACCCACAGTCCTGGGTGAATCACTACTCGTTTCACATTATCGATCCAGAATGGGGGCATCTTACTATCAAGCTTTGCGGCCATCCACCCTTCAATGCCCGGATTATATTGAATGGCCATGAATATGTCGCCCAGCAAGCCAAAAAGACCGGCATTGATTTTACCAAAATCGGGAATTGTTTCACTTCTATATCCGACGTTGCGAGCCTGGCGCATATCGCAGACACCTTGTGTTCCGAGAACACTATAGGGCGCTTGTGCGAGGTGTGTGATCGTTAGATTTACTCCGCTTGTCTGTGTTTTGCATTGGATCTGGCCGACCAGGAGAACTCCGGTTTCTGGTACTCCTACTCCGTCTACCAAAGTGAGTACAGCCGTAACCTTCTGTTTACGCGGGGGACCGAACTGGAGCAGGTCTTTCAGGGCCTCATTGACCGCACACGCTCCCGACTCGATGTCAAAACTCTGAAGACCATCCTGGGCACTAAAAGACGTCCGTTCCATCGACAAGGCCGGAAACCTCCGAGAGAGGAGGTCGTGGTCGAGAGACCTGCGTATGACCTGACGGTGTTCAAGATCCACTTCGGAAAGATCACTGCTAAGTGTTATACCAAAGGCGAACACGTCCTTCGAATCGAAATCATCGTGCACAATGCCAGGGTCTTTCCTTGTGGCCGTTCCCTGGACAGGTTTCCCGAGATTACCATGCAGCTCCGGAGCATTCTGAATCGATTTCTTGATGCTGCGGGACAGGGTAATAAAACCTGTACTTGCCGGAGCTTGCAAGCCCAAGCGTGGGCCGAAACCCAAAAATACAAGTCGTATTGATATGCATTATAGAGTTCTTCAACATGAGATGTATGACCTTTTTAAAACGATCGGCATTGCAGCATAAATAATTCGACAACATTTTGTCGATATTCAAATACTAAGCGCCTAAAACTCCTCTTCGCCAAAGGTCAATGGAAAAGTAGTATCCATCCACATCTTTGGGTAGCCGTGGTCGAATTCGGCAACTTCGTCCAGTTTTGTCCACAACTCCCCGGGCAGGTCCCATTCTCCGGCGCGGAGGGTTCCCTTCAACTGCTTCTCTCTCCTTGCCCCTACAATAACAGAGGTAACACGCTTGTCGCGGAGGAGCCACGCGAGCGCAACTACAGCAGCAGGTTTTTTTAAATTTTCCGCAACTTTCACAAGCTCTTCGGATATCCTGAACCCCCGTTCGTGCCAGTACCGGGGAAGAGAATACTCTGCCGTGATGGCCATCCTGGTACCCTCATCCGGTTTGTCTGCTTTTTTATACTTGCCTGTAAGCATCCCGCCCCCGAGAGGGCTCCAGCATATGAATCCCATACCTTGATCGCTGCAGGCTGGAAGGATCTCTCTTTCCACGTCTCTCACGACAAGATTATACAGATACTGACCGCAGCACAATTTTTCAAGGTTCATGCAGCTGCTGATACCGTTAGCCTTGAGAACCTGCCAGGCGTACAGGTTGCTGCATCCCACATACCTGACCTTTCCCTGACGGACGAGGTCATCCAGGGTCCTCATGGTTTCCTCGAATGGAGTACGAGGGTCGGGGCCATGAATCTGATACAGGTCAATATAATCTGTCCGCAAACGTTTGAGACTTGCCTCGCAAGCCTCAATTATGTGCTTGCGTGAAAGCCCTTTCGCGTTGGGGGTTTTTGCCGTCCTGAACCAGCACTTTGTTGCCAGGACTATATCGTCCCTCCTGAAGTCTTTTATTGCGTTTCCCGTTATGATTTCAGATTCTCCGCTGCTGTACAGGTCCGCTGTATCGATAAAGTTGCCCCCCTCCTCAATAAAAACGTGTGTCAAGTTTATAGAGGTTTTTTCATCACAGCCCCACTCTTTATTCCCGAACGTCATGGTGCCAAGACACACTCTTGAGACCAAAAGCCCCGTCTTTCCTACATATCTGTATTTCATGCCCACCTCCTTTGCTCTTGCGCATTGTTCACACTTTAGCATGTCCGGGAACGGGAGTCAAACAAGATTATAAAAACAGCCGGCATCAAGCTCCATGTCATGTACCGATGACAAAACACATCAGAATATTGCACCTATCAGCACAGTTTTCAATCAGATAAACCGGAGTAAAATTTGAATACTGCAGATTATACCGTTATAATTAGTTTGATCTTACTGGCATGAATCTTTTCGATAATTGCTATACTTCTGAGTTAAAAAATGACATCAATTAATATTTTATTTATTGCAGCAAATATTCGGGGGTTAAATGAATATCAAAATCATCGAAGTATTGAATGAAAAAGAACTAAAAAAGATACACACCGGGATAGTAGAGGTTCTTGAAAAAACAGGCGTAAAAGTAGTAAATGAAAAAGCACTCCGGATATTATATGAAGGGCATTGCAATGTAAATTTTCACAATAAAACTGCGGTAATCCCCGAACATGTACTTCAGGACGCGCTTTCATACGTCCCCGATTCTGTTACACTTTACGGACAAAAACCGGAACATGACATAAAGCTGGAGCGCGGGAAAAAAACAAGCATAATGGGGTCATCGGCCGCACAATTTATCCTTGATACAAATAATACGCGCCGTCTCGCAACTTTACAGGACCTTAGCGATCTGACACGTTTTTATGATTATCTTGACAACTGCCACATAATGCAGCAGGCCGTGATACCATCGGACATTGCAGAATCAAAACATGATCGCATTACATTTGCCACGCTCATGGCGAACAGCCCCAAACACAATTGGACGTGGCCCGAAGATTCGAAAAGTATTCTTGATCACGTAAAAATGGCATCTATAGCCCTGGGCAACAATAAAATCAGTGAAAAACCCATATTTAGTGAAGGGCTCTGTTTAATGTGTCCTTTGCTGATACCTGATAATGTCGCGGAAATGCTGATGACAGCAGCCCGGCATGGTATCCCGTTGTTTATCGAAGTTGACCCGATGATAGGGGCTACAGCGCCCGTTACTGTCGCCGGGACCCTGATTATGCAGACCGCGACTATTCTCGGCGGGGTAGTGCTTGCTCAACTCGTTAACCGGGGTGCCCCCTGCGTGTATGTGCTGGCCTCCGGTCTTATGGACATGAGAAATGGAAGTTTTGCCGGAGCAGCTCCTGAAGTCACTCTTTCCTATATCGGCGCAACACAGCTGGCACATCACTACGGGTTACCAATAGTTGTCGGAAGCTCAATCGATTCGAATACTTCTGATGTTCAGTCGGGTTATGAGAAGGCATTACAATTTCTGCCCCTTTTACAGGCCGGACCTGACATCATACATCTCGGTATAGGAATGCTTGAACAGATGATGCTTGTAAGCTATGCACAGGCAATCATCGACAACGAGATCATAAATGCATCCCTGCGCCTCATGAAGGGCATAGAAGTGTCAGAAAAAACTATGGCTGTAGGCACGATATGTGAAATCGGGCATGGAGGAAATTATTTGACCCATTCCCACACGCTGGATCTCTTCAAAAATGAGTTGTGGATACCGGAAATAAGCATCCGTGAAAGGAAAGACGCCTGGGATGAAAGAGGGTGTAAAACAATCCAGCATATTGCCAATGCAAAGGCAAAGAAAATACTGGAAAACCATCACCCCGAACCACTGTCAAACTCAGCGGAGAAAGAGCTGCATGCTCTCGCTGAAGAATTACAGGAAAAAGCAGATATAGAATAATAGCCTCAAAGTTCCTGTATGTGAAACACAGACATAGCATTACACGGTAAACACAAAAGCCCTATACCTGCACCCATTTATCATAGTTAATCTTCACTTACCGATACATTTTCAATATCCCAACCCCATACAGTGACGGTTTTTTTAATTCCGCTGCTGAAAATCGCTTTTAACGGATTAAAAGTAAGGGTCGTTGTTGATGGAAAACTATTAATTTTAATAGTGTAGGGCCCGACATCGTCAAATGTTTTATACTCGGTTGTCGCACCCACCGTAACCTCGCCGAAATCAACATCTCCTATCAAAACAGGCGAAGGTAGTAAAACACTTTTATTTGTTACCCGTGCCTCATAAGTTCTGGAGCAGGCTGCAAAAAATGCTATTACAAATATCAGCATGCAAAGTACTACGATTTTTTTATTCAGGTTCACAAAAACCATCTCCAGAATGTATTTGCTTAAAGCATAGTTGATTTATTATGATATTTCCAATTTTTTTTTTCACGTGTTTTTAACAGGGCAACATGCAACAACAAAAATTGTTATAAGCAGAATGTTATTCACAATTTACGGTTAATTCCCGGCTGTTACCCTGGGAGGAGAAGCCGAAGACGGAAATGCCGGCATAATTTCTTTGGTTATCGGGGTCCAGTACCAGTTTATTTTTGCTTCCATCTGTCGGGTTCTCCTTCAGTTGCAGCATCCCGGTAATCATTATTGAACACACCGGGGATTTCCCCCTGCATGCGTTCCTGCAAGTCTGCACCGAATTGCACGCAAACCTGAAGGCATCTTCGGGGTCGACCTCGCAGCGCTTGTCTGCCGGCACCCGCGTGCGGATAGCATCCAACGATTCCCGGTCAAACGCATCCGGATAGTAGAACACCCGTCCTCCGGGCAACGGGCAGAAACACATGTCCAGGTGATAAAAGCGCTCATCGACCAGGCGCAGGGAAACTATTTCGATGTCGAAGATATCGTTCAGGAACCTATGAGCAAATAGAGATGTGCGAACCCCGTAACCTGCCCAGAGCAGGGGTTCTCCAGGCTGCAGAAGCGCGTCACCTTCTCCTTCAAAAGTACTGTTTCGAGGCATCTCGGTGAGGGTGAAATTCCTGGACACGAACCATTTGGAGAAATAATCTGATTCGCCCTGCCGATGAGGGTAGCGAAAACGGGACGGTATGTAGGTGTCGCCGTACACCAGACCTGCATTTGCGGTGAAAACCATGTCCGGGAGACCGCTTTTAGGTTCGATGGTCTCGACTTCAGCAAGGTTTGACAGGGCCCGGTACAAGCCATCCCATTCCCTGGCCGCTTCGTCGCGGTCTACACCGCCGAGGTTGCCTTTCATCCAGGGGTTTATGACATATTCTACATCATAATAGCTGGGTGGACACATGAAGAACTTTTCATCGTGGGCCATATTACCTCCCGGGATGGATTACCTGGCCGTTTTTGCCGGTCGCAAAACGTTCTTATGTATAAAATATATCTGACAAAACAAGTGTTAGACAATGGTATACTTTTGACTGCCGCTAATCAATAAATTATTTTTCTTGACTTTTAAATAACATTATTCTACTATTCAACTTATAATTTGAATAGTAGAATAATTGAGGGGTTTTTTATGAATGGAGGAGAGTTTAAAGATATGGTATTTAAGCTTTTTGCCATGATCGCGCAGAGTTTTAGCAGTCCCAGGCGTCTTGAGATCATAGATGTGCTTATTCAGGGAGAGAGAGATGTTGAAACTCTGTCCAGGGAAGTAAATATGAGCATTGCTAATACTTCAAAGCACCTTCAAGTGTTAAAGAACGCGAGGTTGCTGGAAAGCCGAAAAGAGGGTGTAAGAGTTTTATATAGAGTTGCAGATGATTCTGTTTTTGCATGCTGGAAAAACCTCCAAAACCTTGCCGAGCAGAGGTTGTATGAGATGAAAGAAATTGTACGAATGTATTATCAGGACCGGGATAAAATGGAACCTGTTTCAAGAGATAATTTACTAGGCCGTTTAAAGTTGGGAGACGTTCTTGTACTTGATGTAAGGCCTTTTGAAGAATATAGAAGCGGTCATATTTCAAAAGCACTCTCAATTCCTTTACCGGAATTGAAGCAGCGGATTGATGAAATCCCTAAAAATATGGAAATTGTTGCATATTGTCGTGGCCCCTATTGTGTTCTGGCCGCGGAAGCAATAACATTTCTGAGAAAAGCAGGGATTAAGGCAATACGCATGAAGGATGGTTTCCCTGAATGGAAAAATGCGGGATTACCCGTTGAACATAGTTAGTAAGCGATAATATGTGTGCCGTGAACGCTGCCCGCATTCAACAATACAGCCCAAAAGACATGAACTCAGCATGAGGGGCATGTTTATCTCCGGGAGGGATTTAATGAAGACACCGATTTATTTAGATTATAACGCGACCACTCCGCATGACCCGGATGTAATCAGCGTTATGCAGCCTTTTCTGACTGAATATTTTGGAAACCCGTCCAGTTCATATTTATACGGTGATCAAACCAAGGATGCTGTAAATAATGCACGCCGCCAGGTTGCTTCCTTGTTAAATTGCGATCCTCCTGAGATTGTATTTACCAGTGGTGGAACTGAATCGAACAATTATGCTATAAAAGGTGCTGCCTTCAATTATCAATACAAGGGCAACCACATCATAACCACCCAAATCGAACACCCATCCGTCCTGGAAGTGTGTAAATTTCTTGAATTGAATGGATTCAGGGTAACCTATTTGCCTGTGGATGAAAACGGGATTGTTCAAATCACTGAGTTGGAGAAGGCAATTACATCGAAAACGACTTTAATAACTGTAATGCATTCCAACAACGAGGTGGGATCAATCCAACCCATCGAGGAGATTTCTAACCTTGCAAGAGGAAGAGGAATTCTGACACATACCGATGCGGCCCAGTCAATCGGAAAAATCCCTCTTGATTTAGAGCGTGAGCGGGTTGATCTCCTTTCGATAGCCGGTCACAAAGTATATGCTCCAAAGGGTATCGGCGCTCTTTATGTTCGCAGAGGGACCCAGCTTTCTGCGCTAATTCACGGTGCCGGGCAGGAGCAAGGGAGGAGACCGGGGACGGAAAATGTCCTGGAAATCGTCGGTCTTGGCAAAGCCTGTGAGATAGCCCGGAGAGATTTAAAAAAGAACATGGTCCACATGAAAAAAATGAAAGAGAAATTGTACAGCATGTTACAGGAGAAAATAAAAAATATAAAGCGTAACGGGCAACAGGACAGGCAGCTGCCAAATACCCTGAGTTTAAGTATCAAGGGTTTAGATGCGCACACGATTATTTCAAAGATCACGGACCGTGTTGCTGTCTCAGCCGGAGCTGCCTGTCATTCCGATAAAATCCAAATATCCCATGTCCTCAAGGCAATGAATGTACCGGAGGAATGGGCGCGCGGGACTATTCGATTATCTACAGGGAGAATGACTTCCGAAGAAGAGGTAGATCTTGCATCAAATATCATCTCAGAGGCTGTTTTGAAGCTTTTAGAAACAAATCATGGGTAAATTTCCGGAATTTTATGGAAATTATCAAGAAATGTTGAACAAATCGATGCCTGAATGGTGTTCTTGTTTAAAACCTCCAGGTTAAAAAAGGAGTAATACGGTGAAATTTTTAATTGTCATCAATGACGCACCCTATGGAACAGAGAAAGCTTACAATGCATTTCGTCTTGCGATAGCATTACAGAGCCAGCTTCCCGACGCGGGATTACATATTTTTCTCATGGCCGATGCTGTAACGTGCGCCTTACCCGCGCAATCCACTCCAAATGGCTTCTACAACATTGAGAGAATGATTATCGCAATTATTCGCAGTGGGGCACAGGTCAAGGCCTGCGGGTCGTGTTGTTCTGCTCGGGGCATTGAAAATATAAATCTTGTAAATGGAGTTGAAATGAGTACAATAACTCAACTGGCACAATGGACTGTGGAAGCTGATAAGATTTTGACATTTTGATTTCTTCTTTTTAGATCAAAAACATAATATTCATGCTGTCAGGTGCAGCGTGCGGTTGCAGAGTTTTAAGCCGTTGATGTTATTTGGTCGGGTTTTGTTTAAAAACCCATACAAAACTTTTCGGCCCCGGTGTAAATCAGAATGTAAATTCAATTTAAAGGAGGCTTGATTATGGGTAAAAAAATCGTCGTTTTGGGTGGAGGAACGGGAGGGCTGGTTGTTGCGAACAGATTAAGCAAGTCACTGTCCAAAGATAACGAGATTGTACTAGTGGATAAGGAGAAAAATCATCTGTTCAATCCTTCCCTCCTCTGGGTAATGGTTGGCTGGAGGGATCATCTAAAGATTCAAAAACCGCTTTCTCTATTGCAAAAGAAAGGTATCAAGTTTCTCAACTCCGAGGTTTCGAAGATAGACTTCGAGAATAGAAAGGTATTCACTTCTGAAGAAGATTTTACATTTGATTATCTCGTTACAGCCCTCGGGGCGAGCACCTACCCTGATAGACAGAAGGGTTTTCAAGAAGCCGCTTATAATCTTTATGACTTATCCCTGTCTCTTATACACATCT
>DRHN01000514.1 GCA_011049595.1 Spirochaetota bacterium
CCGAGGATAAATTATCCGCTGTATTAGATTTTCATCCGCCGGCAGGAGGAGGGAAGCATCTGACTTTTGAGGCCTGCAGCGGGGTCCTTAAAAGGCACGTTATTAAATACGGGATTGATGACATTAAAATAAAAGCAGCTCTGGCAAAACTTGAAAAAGATAAATTGCCGGTAAAAATGGTTTTGGCGGTTAAAGGTTTCCCACCCGAAAATGGTAAAGATGGCGACATCAAATTGTATTTTAAACCACAGAGTACGAAACCCAAAATGGACGCGCTGGGTAATGTTGACCATTACGACCTGGGGACGGTGCCGTCCGTGGAAAAGGGAAAAGTTATAGCTGAAATAATACCTCCAACAAAAGGAAAGGCGGGTAAAGATATTTTTGGGAATGAAGTTCCTCCTTTACCTGGAAGGGATTTGGGGATAAAAGCGGGGCTCAATGTTTCAATTTCCGAAGATGGGAAAAACTTTACCGCTCTTGTCGAGGGTTGCCCCAAGGTTGAAGCGGGTGTTCTCAGTGTTGTTGAGGTCTTCGAAATCGCGGCGGATGTTAATTTTACCACAGGCAACATCAGTTTTAGAGGGGATGTAATAGTCAACGGTAATATTACATCCGGGTTCAAAGTCGAATCCCTCGAGGGCGAGGTCCAGGTCAGAGGCCTCGTTTATGGAGCTGTTGTAAAAGCGAAAAAGGATATAAAGATAGCGAATGGTATTGTGGGAGAAAGAAAATGCTGGGTGTACACCGAAGGTAACCTTATGGCAAAATTTATCGAGCGGGCTTCGGTGGATGTAGCAGGTAATATTGAAGTAGGTAATTACATAATGGATAGTATAGTTACATCGGGCAGGTCAATAAGGGCTATGGCAGGCAGGGGTTTGATCATAGGAGGGCAGACTCTGGCCGCCGAAGAGATAGAAGCTGTCACAATAGGTAATGAAAAGGGTGTAAAAACCCAGCTGTTTGCCGGACAGAGATATGATCTGATAAAAAGATCTGATAGATTGAATAAGGAAAAAACAAAATTGGATGAACATTTAGCAAAGATAGACAATATATTGAAGGAAGCGATTGAAGATGAAACTGAAAAAAGCGAAGCTGAAAAGAAACACCGGCATAAATTAGAGGAGCAGAAGAAAAAACTTCTCAGACGGATAAACTTTTTAAATACAACTCTGGCCAGGATAAATCTTCAGATAGAGGAGGAAAAGGGAAAACTGGAGGGTAGGGTAAAAATAAAAGAGAAATGTTTTTCAGGTGTATTTGTGATTATTAATGACTCGGATTATATTGTACACACAGATACACAGTCAAAAATGATGGTTTATGACAAAGAAAAAGACGGCATTGCGGTGTTGCCATATAAAAAAGACAGGCCCCGTTGACGACCAGGCATGCCTTATGCACCGGGTTGTCTAAAATTGGATAGTGGCTGACACAAAGCCGCCCTGGTCTACACAGCTTACAAGCACCTTTCCGGAATCTTCACACCATTTTTTTATGTCGTCGGAAAAACTTTCGCAGTCTGCGAGTACCTCAAGGGATGTTCCCGCGGGGATCGTCCTGGCCTTTATCGCAACTTTTAACACCGGTTGAGGGCATTTTAACCCCTTACAATCCAATACTTCAGCCATTTTTTTCCTCCATTATCAACTAATTATAACATGTGTATCCGGCTGTGGGAGTACATGTAAATATGGGGCCCGGGCATTTATCAAGTATATTGATATATCGCTTCATCCCCGTTACTTTTTCTGAGGATCGTCCCTGTTTTCTCTCCATTAAGATTAAACAAATCGATTTTTAAAGGCATTTTGCCAGGCAGAAAATGGGTCGCGCAGCCTAAACAAGGGTCATACGCCCGGAATGCCATTTCCACCATGTTGAGAAGCCCGTCGTTTACCTTTCCGTCTTTAATAAGCCGTTTTGCCGCTTTTTCAACTGACATGCACATGGCAGCCGAGTTGCCGAGCGATGCAACGATAAGATTGCATGCAGTTATTATACCCCTCTGGTCGGTTTTATAATGGTGAATCAGAGTCCCCCTGGGCGCCTCCACTATCCCTACTCCCTCGCCGGGGGTTTTCAGGTCCATGTTCCTTATGTCAGGGGAGGTGAGTTCCGGGAGCTGTGCCAGCTCTGCGATCCGTTCAGCTGAATAGAGTGTCTCTATGAGTCTCGCCCAGTGCATCGCAAGGGTGTTGTGAATGGGCTTACCGCCAAGCGTCTCGTACATCTTTTCATACTCTTCCTGCGCGAGAGGCGTCGCCATACCATCGGCCGCATTCAATCTTGCTATGGGGGCCACCCGATAGATACCGCTGTCCTTTCCATCGGAGAATCCTTTCCATCCTACTTTTTTTAAAAAAGGGAATTTGATATACGACCATGGTTCAACATGTTCACCGATCACCGAAGAGTATTCAGAGGGTTTGAACCTGAGCAGTTCCTTTCCTTCAGGATCTATTACTTTGATATCCCCTTCATAAAAGCTGACTTTGTTGTTACTGTCAACCATCCCCATGTAATATGTGTTGTGATAGTATATGTCGGACAATATCAGCTCTGTGTACTCTTTATTCCCCAGGACAATATCGTGAAAGGTGTCCAGCGTGAAACGGGCGAATTCCACAGCTTCTTTTGCAAAATATTTCATTCTTTCGCGTGTATCTTCACTTACGCGTTTCGCGACTCCCCCGGGAAGCCCAAGGACCGGGTGGACATTTTTACCGGCAATTTCGGATATGATCCCCCGTGCGTTTTTCCGTATTCCTATGACTTTTTTTCCGGTTTCTACGCCTACTTTGTCGATAACTCCCAGGATATTCCGGTCCTGTTTTGGGGCGTCGGGTCCCACAATGAAATCCGGACCGGCCAGGATGTAGAAATGCAGTACGTGGTCCTCGAACATGTGAAGACAGTAGTACATCTCGCGGATGGTTTTTGCTGCTGCGGTCGGCACCACATCGTACAGGTCATCAAGGGTTTTTGTCGAAGCCATGTGATGGGCACCCGGACAGACCCCGCATATCCGGGATGTTATCTGAGGCATCTCCTCCGCCGGCCGCCCTTCGGCGAACTTCTCAAAACCTCTGAGCTCGGGTACCTGCAGATACGCTTTTTCAACATTTCCCGTGTCGTCCAGAAAAATATCGATCTTCCCGTGACCTTCCAGGCGTGTTATAGGATCAATAGTGATCGTTTTTCCCATCAAACATCCTCCTCGCGTTTTCTACCAAGAAAAGAAGCGGACACACTGTACCTGTAAAATGTCCCTGCAGGGTCAACAACTCCATCCAGTACAACGCCTGCTCCTTTTTCATCGTCGCCTTCCAGGATGCCCCCGAGGGTGGCGATCATCTTTGCACCCTGATCCGCCCCTGATACGGGCCCAAGACAGCCTGTGCAGGGCATATTGCCCCTGACGCATGGGTAGTCACATCCGTCTCTTGTGGCGGGCCCCATGCACATCACACTCTGAGCAAGAAAGCATGTGTCCGGGTCAGCCTCAATTTCATGGATCCTGATGATCTTTTTTATGCTGATATTATCGGGTTTTGTATCGTTCCGATCACAGGAGCCGCAAAGTGATTTATTTGAAGCAAGCACGCTGCCTTTCTCAGGGAGCTCCCCGGAAAGCAGCGCGCCTAAAGTGTCCGCTATCATTTCAGCGGTAGGCGGGCAGCCAGGCAGGTAATAATCCACTTCGATTATGTCATCCAGTTTGTAGAGCGTTTGATACATTTCAGGCAGGGTCAGCTTTTTGCCGTCTACCGAACATTCCTCGAGCGGTACGATCTTATCAGGATTGACAACGGTCGGTGAGTCTAAATAGGACACATTGTATATCTCCTGTTTGTTCGTAAGGTTCGCAAGCGACGGCACACCCCCCATGCAGGCGCAGCTTCCGAAGGCGATTACATATTTAGATTTTTCGCGAAGCATCCGGGCGATATGCTCCTGATGTGTGTTCTGTATTCCCCCGTTTATCAGGGCAGCAGTAATCTCCTGGTCAGCCAGGCTTTCAACGTCGCTGTATTTAAAGTCCATGGCGCAGGGCCAGAGGACAAACTCGACTTTTGAGGCAATATCAAGGATTTTCTCTTCAAGGTCTACTATACTCTCATCGCAGCCGCCGCATGATGAATTCCAGCTTATTGCCACCTTTGCTTTTGTCATGCCAGCACCCCCGTTTCAACGAACCCCCGTAATTTTAGAGGGCCCAGGCTGCTCACGATACGGGACATCTCATTGGCGATTCTTTGAAATTTTTCCGATTCCCCGGCCGCAACCCAGTCAAGCTTCAATCTGTCAGGATTTACGCCGAACTGGGTCAAGGTGTTTTGTAAAAGTTTTATCCTTTTCATGGTTTTTAGATTACCGGTCCTGTAATGGCAGTCTCCGGGGTGGCAGCCAAGCACCATAACACCGTCAGCCCCCTTGCGGAACGCGTCAAGTATGAATTGCGGGTCAACACGCCCGCTGCACATGACCCTGATCAATTTGACGTCCGAAGTGTACTGCAGTTTCTGGCCCCCGGCCTTGTCAGCACCGGCGTACGAGCACCAGTTGCATACGAACGCGACAATATTAGGGTGAAAATCAGACATTCAGCATACCCCCGATCTCGGCGTAAATTTCTTTATCGGTAAAGTGCCTGGCTTCACAAGCCCCGCTGGGGCAGGTTGCCGTGCAGGTTCCGCAGCCCCGGCAGATCGCCTCTGTAATGACACATATCTGTTTTTCAGGGTCAAAGGTTATCGCTTTAAAAGGGCAGGTGACAATGCAGAGTTTACATCCGGCGCATTTGTCCTCGTCAATGGTAGAAGTCATGATCTCGAGCTCGATTTCCCGGCCGGGAATGAGTTTGCTCAAAACATCTCCGGCCACCGCCCGGGCCTGGGTCACGGAATTTGCCACATTGGCCGGCATAGCGGAGCATCCGGCGATATATATTCCATCCATTACCGTACCTGTGGTGTGCAGGATTTCATGGTCGACTTTAAAAAAGCCGTTTTCATCGAGGTCGATATTGAGCAGCTCAGACAGCTTTCCTGCGTCCCGGGCGGGTTTCAGACCGGTCGACAGCACAACCATATCTACTTTTAACTGGGAAAAACCATCACCTTTGATTACAATCGCATCTCCAGCCTTCTTACTGGATATTTTAACCGTGGACAGGTCCGGGCACCGGACGAACCGGGTCCCTTCCCCGGTTTGTTTTTTATAAAACTGAAAATCTTTCGGGCTCGAAAAGACAAGGTCGTTGTGAATATTGTAAACTTCAGCTTCGGGATTGGATTTTCGTACGAGTTCCCCCACCTTTAAGGCGTTTGTACAGCAGATCCCGGAGCAGTAGGGTATAGCGTCACTCCTCCTCGAACCGGCGCAGTGCACTACCGCAACAGAAGAAGGCCGGGACCCGCTTTTTAGCTGAATATCCCCTCCTGTGGGGCCGTTTGAGCTTGCGAGTCTTTCGAATTCGGAGGTGGTATAAACATCTCTGTTCGGTGCGTACCCCAGGTCGCCAATGCCTGACACGTCTCCATCGGTAAAACCCGCGGCAACGACAATTGAGCCTGCCTGGATCGACATCTCTTCATCTTCCTGCTCGAAATTGATCGAGTCAAAGGGACAGATTTTAACACACGCCTCGCAGGAGCCGTCAATAAAGTGCCTGCAGTGCTCCCTGTCTATTACGGCCGCTGCCGGTACCGACCCCGGAAAAAGTGTGTGTATAGCTTTTCTTTCTCCCAGCCCGTGATGAAAATCGCTTTTAACAGAAACCGGGCATACACTAAAACATTCTTCACAGCCGATACAGTTTTCTTCCACATAGCGGGCTCTCTTTTTTACTTTCACGGTAAAATTTCCGAAAAAGCCGAGAACATCCGTTACATCCGCATTGGTTATCACCTCAATCCCGGGATCATCCCGCACATCTGACAGCACAGGTGCCAGAAGACAGGGCGAGCATTCCATGTTTGGCGCAATCTCTTCCGTCTTTATTACAGAACCTCCGAGAGAAATATTTTTTTCGACTATATAAACTTTTCTTCCTGCTTTCGCCATTGTCAGGGCCGCCTGGATCCCGGCTATGCCTCCGCCGATGATCAGCAGGTCTGAATTGACCTCCATGGTTTGCTTGACAAGGTTCTCAGATCGTAAAGAACGTTTTATTGCCGCGTTTATCAGTACTTTTGTTTTATCTGTCGCTTCATTCTTATCAGAGGTTACCCAGGCGCAGTGCTCGCGTATGTTAGCCATCGCCACCTTGCCCATATTGATCCCCATTTCCTCGGCAAGATCCTGAAAAGTTTTTTCGTGCATTTTGGGAGAGCACGCAGCTACAACAACACTCTTGATGTTTTTATTCTGTATTGTGTCACAGAAGTACTTCTTCCCCTTCGGGGAGCACAAAAGGTTCCCTATGGCAAGCGCGTTGACATTCCGTTTTTCTTTTACCCATTGCTTCAAATTATCGAAATCTATAAAATTGCTGATGTTGGAGCCGCATTTGCATAAAAACAGCACAATTTGTTCTTTTTTTCGTGTAGCCTCTGTCATAAAAATCTCCAGGGTGATTTTTTATAACAATATTTTTGCAAAAAAAGATCCGGCGCCCCGGGTTTAATAACGCTTGTTTTCAGGGCCTGAAATAATTGATGATTCTTTATATAATTGTTATCGATAAGATAAAAAAAAACAAATTTATTATCACCGGACGTTTGCAGAGCTGATATCTCTTACAGTGATCAACGGGAACGCCTCAACTGTCTCACTTTTACCTTTCAGCGTCAGATCCTTGCTCAATCCAACTTCAACCTGCTCCTGCACAAGTTCGTAAGTTGAAGAGGATATCAGACATCCCTGAGGCGGCGCCTGGCTCTCCAACCGCTGAGCAATGTTGACATTATCTCCGATCATGGTGAAGTCAAGCCGGAAATCCTCGCTCCCGATATTGCCGAGAATAACAGGGCCGGAATTGATACCGATGCGGATCTCGATCGGTTCCAGCCAGTTTGTTTTATTATTTTCGAGTGATATAAGCATTTCATGGGCGGAGGTAACCGCGTTTATGGCGTCTTTTTTTTTATCTCCCGAGTCAAACCTGGTTACTATCGCGTCACCGATAAGCTTGTCCACTATGGCCTCATGGGACAGCAGCACTTTTATCATTTCAGAAAAAAAACTGTTGAGAATTTTAATGATCTTTCTTGGTTCATACCTTTCACATTTTGGCGTAAAAGAAACAATATCGACAAAAAGCAGAGTTATGAATTTCTCCTCAGGCTCTCTGTCTTTAATACCTTCTATCACATCGCTTACATTTTGGAGTACATCACTTGCTACATATTTTGATATCGCTTCTCTCTCTTTCCTTTTTTTTGCGTCGGAAAGGGCCCTGTTCACGATTTTTGTAAGCGTTTCCGCTTTAAAAGGTTTTATGAGATATTCAGTGACACCGAGCACTTTTCCTTTTTTCTTGTCAACACCAGTGCCGCGTGCGGTCACCATTATTATAGGGATGTCATTTATCTCTTTTTGTTTTTTCGCTTCAATACAGAAATCCCACCCGTTCATAACAGGCATGTCGTAGTCACAGGTGATTATGTCCGGTTTATCCTCCTGCGCGGCTTTAAGCCCCTCGAGCCCATTTTCTGCCGCTGTAACGATGAACCCGAGCTGTTTGAACATTTTTGAAATGAGATTACGTATCATAGGGCTGTCATCGATCACAAGAGCTTTCACTTTCTGGCCTTTTTTGGGCGGAGCAATGACAGAGGTGATTTTATTGATATTTTCTTCCTGTTCATAGGGATATAATAGTACGTCCTGAACACCTGCTTCGAAACAGGCTTCAATAATTTCGGCCTCACTTTCTTTGGAAAGGATCATAACAGGTATGTGTGACGCAAGACTGGTTTTTTTTATCCGCCGACAAAGCTCGAGACCGGGCATATCTACAAGGGTATAATCGCACAGGATCATATCCGGAAATAACCTGTGGGTTTCCGTTATACACTCCTCTCCGCTGCGTGCCGATAAAAGGGAAAAACCGGTGGATTTTAATGCAGCCTGCAGACCTGATATGTCATCCGGCGATCCGCTTGTGATCATGATCTGTTTCGGCTTGCCCGAGATCTGGCGTATTATCGAATCGAATTTTGTCTTTGAAAAAGGGACAGGTAAAAACGCGTCCGCCCCTTTGTTGTACGCTATTTGAGAGAAGGAGGTGTTGGTGGATGTAAAAATAATAAAAGCCTCACCTATGTCCTCGGCTTCCTTCAGTCTGCTGATATTTATCTGGTTGTTTTTTTTTTCAAAGGATTCATCAATAAATATTATTTCAGGTTTTAAATTTTTCAGCTCCTTTAAAAATTCCGACGTACTTTCAAAAGTCATTGCCTGCATGTCAGATTTGACGCAGGCTGTTTCAATCAGCCTCGTTACAACAGAAGACCCCGAAGCAATAAATACGCTCATTTTTTTACCCTGTAATATATAGTCGTCCTTCCTGCATGCCGGGCTTCAAAATCACTCGATATATTATAAAGATTCTCGGACGCTCCGAGGATAAGCACGCCTCCCGGATTCAGCAGATCTGAAATTTGGTCAATTATCTTTCGTTTGAATTCGGCTGAAAAATAGATGATAACATTACGGCATAAAATAATGTCAAAATTATCCAGTTTGCAGGAAAAGGGCTTAGCCAGGTTTAATATCTGGAATTTTATTATGTTTCTTAATTTATCGTCTACAAGCCAGCACGTATCGTTTTTTCGAAAGTATTTTTCCTTCATGTTATGAGGCAAGCCTTTTTGCAGTTCATTTTCTGTATATATTCCTTTTTCAGCTTTTTCCAATATTTTTTCGGATATGTCAGTCGCCAGAATCGATATTCTATCGATTGAACATGTTGTCTCATTTTCCAGCCATTCCATAAGTGTCATGGCTACGCTGTACGGTTCCTGGCCGCTGCTGCATCCTGCTGACCATATCCGAAGTCCGGGGGAGGTGTGAAAATTAATTTTTTTTGTCTTTTCAGCCATTTTAGGAATGATCTTGCTGATAAGTGTTTTAAAGGGATGACCGTCCCTGAAAAATGAAGTTTCATTTGTGGTCATAAACTCGATAAGCAATTCCGTCAATCTACCATCAGCGGCCTGTAAACGCGAATGCAGCTCTCTGAATGTGGGAATGTTTTCCTGTGCCAGAAGGTCGCTCAGGCGCGTCTTGAATAAATATTTTTTTTCCGCGGGAATTTCAATACCGCATCTGTCATGCAGGATATTTTTCATTAACAGGTATTCTTCATGGTCCAGTTCGATCAGTCCGGATGCAGTTGATGTTTTACAGTCTATTTTTTTCCCCCTGTGATTTCTATCAATCGTTCCGAAATATTATTTAAAGGCAGAACCTCATCTACTATACCCGCTTTGACAGCAGCTTCCGGCATGCCCCACACAACAGAGCTCTCTTCATCCTGTGCTATTGTCATTGACCCTGATTGCTTGATCAAACCCAGCCCTTTTGATCCGTCTACACCCATTCCTGTCAGGATTACCGCGATTGCAGTCTCTTTAAAGGTTTTCGAAACACTTCTAAAGAGTACATCCACTGAAGGCCTGCACCCGTGTTCCGGAGGATCGTCATTGTGCTGAAGAAAATACTGGCCGCCGGCGCCTTTCTTTACCGTCATGTGCTGCCCTCCCCGGGCTAAAAAGACATAACCGGGCTTCAGCACGTCCCCCTCCACAGATTCTTTTACGGTTAGATTTGATTTTTTATTCAAATCAGACGCCATCGATGCTGTGAAGTGTACTGGCATATGCAGAAC
>DRHN01000515.1 GCA_011049595.1 Spirochaetota bacterium
CCGCAGGTGAATGGCGGCGACCTTATCGAGCCGGGCACCCTGATCGCGACAACGAAAAAAGACAACGTCGACATTGTGGTCGACGAGCGCGCTATTATTTTGATCAATGACGACGACTTGCTGGTGCTGGGGGAATCCTTTGAAATTATGATAAAGATAGGGTCGGAGATGCTTGTTAATGAAAGGGATATTGTCGCGGCAAAGCAGGTAATAACGAAGTTCGATCCCTTTTCCGAAACCATTCTCACCGAGCACTCCGGAAAAATCCAGCTCATATCTATTATACCCGGGACTACAATGAAACGAGAAATAGACGAAGTAACGGGTGTCATCAACAATATTATACTCGATTTTCAGGACGAACAGCTTCAGCCCAAGATAGTTATCATCGATTCCGAGGGTAATGAGGTTGAAAGCTACAATATACCCGGCGGCGCGTATCTGACAGTGGAGGACAACCAGGAGATAGATGCCGGTGAGGTGATCGCGAAAATCCCCCGGGGACAGGCAAAGACAAAGGACATCACGGGAGGCTTGCCGAGGGTCGCTGATATTTTTGAAGCGCGGAAACCAAAAGACGCCACTGTGCTGGCAAGGGTAAACGGTATTGTCAAGTTCGGAACAATAATAAAGGGGAAGCGGCAGGTAATAATCGAAGATGAAAACGGCGTGGATTTTAAACATCTGGTTCCGCTCGGCAAACATTTTTCAGTACGCGATCAGGATGGGGTAAAAGCCGGAGATCCGCTGTGTGAAGGTGCGGTCAACCCCCACGATATACTTCAAATATTGGGGGAACACGCATTGCAGCGATGGCTCGTCAACGAGATTCAGGAGGTGTACAGGCTCCAGGGTGTCAATATAAATGACAAGCATATTGGCGTGATTGTGAGGCAGATGCTCAGAAAGGTCGAGATCATAGATGTCGGGGACACGGAGTTTATCATCGGTCAGCAGAACGACAGGCATAAATTTAAAGAAGAGAATAAAAGGGTCGTTAAATTAGGCGGCAGTCCCGCCTGCGGGAAACCGGTGCTTCTGGGTATTACCAGGGCGGCCCTGAATATTGACAGTTTTATTTCTGCGGCTTCCTTCCAGGAGACATCCAGGGTCCTGACAAACGCGGCCATCAAGGGCAAGACCGATCATCTGAGAGGACTGAAGGAAAACGTCATCATCGGACATCTTATTCCCGCGGGAACCGGAATAAAGAAATATAAAAATGTTGAACTCTACAGGTCCGAAATAGGTGACATGGAGCTGCCCGAGGATATTAAAGAAAAGGTAGAAGGAAAGGGTATTATCACACGGGAAGAAGTTGGCGGAGCAGCGTTTTAAATGATCAAACAAAACAAGACTCAGCCAGGGCTTTAGCCCAGAGGGCTCGAGGCAAGGGCCCGGGCCCCTGGTTCCTGTTAATTTAGCGAACAGTGTGAATCGGTTTAGTAATAGTTCTTAATCGTAATCACCGCGTTTTTTCTGCTTAAAACTATTGACAAATATTATAATATTGATTATATTCCGGTTACTCATAGGGAAGGGGTACGTTTAATGCCGACTGTGAACCAGCTTATTAGAAAAGGAAGAAAAAAACAGTTGAAAAAAACAAGCGCCCCTGCTCTGCAGGGCTGCGCGCAAAAGCGGGGAGTGTGTACGCGTGTTATGACATTTACCCCTAAAAAACCAAATTCCGCTTTGAGAAAAGTCGCCCGTGTCCGTCTTAGCAACGGTATTGAAGTTACGGCGTATATACCTGGAATCGGCCACAATCTGCAGGAGCACTCGGTTGTGCTTATCAGGGGCGGCAGGGTAAAGGACCTCCCCGGGGTCCGGTATCATATTGTCAGAGGTACTCTTGACACGTTAGGGGTGGATAACAGGAACAAAGCGAGATCAAAGTATGGAGTGAAAAGGCCGAAAGCCTGAACTCTCCAGTAGCGAATATATTTTTTGTGCTGTCAACAAGATGAAACCACCGGCAGCAGGCTGGCAGGTCTCTTGTATAGAGGCCGGTTTACGCAAAAACCGGCTTAATTTTTGTGTGGAGAAATGAAAGTGCCCAGAAGACATTATCCTAAAAGAAAAACTCAACTCCCGGACCCTAAATTCAAATCCAATCTGGCGGCAAAGTTTATCAATAATTTAATGAAAGAGGGCAAGAAAAACACAGCACAGAGAATCCTTTACGGCGCCTTTCAGATAATAGAGGACAAGTTAAAAAAACCTCCCCTCGATGTGTTCAACAAGGCGATCGAAAACGTCAAACCGGATCTCGAGGTGAAATCGAGAAGAGTGGGCGGTGCCACCTATCAGGTGCCTATTGAAGTCAGAGGTGAAAGAAAAGTGGCGTTAGCCATAAGGTGGATCATAGGGTTTGCCAAGAGCAGACAGGGTAAGTCCATGAGTGAAAAACTCGCGGATGAATTGATTGATACTTACAACAAAACAGGGACTTCGATAAAAAAGAAGGAAGATACCAGGAAAATGGCCGAGGCCAACAAGGCGTTCGCTCATTATAAGTGGTAACAGGGACACTATGGAACGTTTGTATCCGATAGAAAAAAACAGAAATATAGGCGTAATGGCGCATATCGATGCTGGCAAAACTACTTTGACCGAAAGGATTCTTTTTTATACAGGAAAAAAACACAAGATCGGCGAAGTTCATGATGGCCAGGCCGAGATGGACTGGATGGAGCAGGAAAAGGAAAGAGGCATCACCATTACAAGCGCTTCAACGACCTTTTACTGGAACGACCACAGGATAAATATCATCGATACACCCGGGCATGTGGATTTTACGGTCGAGGTCGAAAGAAGCCTGAGGGTGCTGGACGGCGCTGTAGTTGTTTTCTGCGCTGTAGCAGGCGTCGAGCCTCAAAGTGAAACTGTATGGATGCAGGCAAACAAGTACAAGGTGCCAAGGCTGGTATTCATAAATAAGATGGACAGGAAGGGTGCAGATTTTGACAACGTGGTAACCATGATCCGCAAAAGACTGGGCGCAAAAGCGGTCCCCGTACAGCTTCCCTATGGGAAGGAGGACAATTTCAGAGGTATCGTGGACCTTATCAGTATGAAAGCCTATGTCTGGAATGAAGAGGACATGGGGTCTACCTTTGAAGTATTCGATATTCCCCGGGAGCTGAAGGAAAAAGCTGCACAGGCCCGCGAAAGACTTCTTGAGAGCCTATGTGATTTTGATAACAGCTTTATGGAGGAGTACCTCGCCGGGCACGAGATCGACGAGGCCAGGATAAAGCTGCTTCTTCGGAAAGCCACAATAGCCAACAAAATCATACCTGTGCTCGCGGGTTCGGCGTTCAAGAACAAGGGTGTGCAGAAGCTCCTCGATGCTGTTGCAGATTATCTTCCTGCGCCCGTGGATATTCCGCCAGTTGAGGGCATGCTTCTCAACACAGGCGAGAAAGTCCTCCGAAAGGCCGACGACAACGAACCCTTTTCCGCGCTGGTATTCAAGATTATGACTGATCCCTATGTGGGAAAACTGTCGTTTTTCCGTGTTTATTCAGGAAAGATAAATGTAGGTGATACAGTTTACAACTCAGGCAAGGACAGGAAGGAAAGGATCGGCAGGATCGTCCAGATGCACGCCAACAAGAAAGAGGACAGAAAAGCAGTGTTTTCAGGAGACATTGTTGCAGCTATAGGGCTCAAAACGGTCACCACAGGTGATACGCTCTCGGAAATTCACAATCCCATCACTCTGGAGGAAATTGAATTTCCGGAGCCTGTAATTTCTATTGCCATTGAGCCTAAATCCAACAATGATCAGAACAAGCTGTCTATTTCCCTCGCCAGGTTGTCTGAAGAAGATCCCACTTTCAAAGTAAGGACGGACGAGGAGACCGGGCAGACGATCATTTCCGGGATGGGTGAGCTTCACCTTGAAATTATCATCGACCGGCTTCTGAGGGAGTTCAAAGTAGGGGCTATAGTCGGAGAGCCCGAAGTTGCCTACAGAGAAACAATTCGCGGGACCGTAAAGATTGAAGGGAAACATGTAAAGCAGTCCGGCGGCCACGGTCAGTACGGACATGTGGTCTTTATGTTCGAGCCGCTCGATCCCGGCGCCGGGATCGTCTTTGAAAACAAAATAGTCGGGGGGAAAGTGCCCAGAGAGTTTATATCCGCGGTCGAGTCCGGCATAAGAGGCGCCAGTGAAAACGGAGTTCTTGCAGGTTATCCGCTTATTGATTTTAAGGCGACCCTCCTGGACGGTTCATCTCATGAGGTTGACTCGTCAGAGCTGGCTTTTAAAATTGCAGCGATGAACGCTTTGCGGGACGGCATCAGAAGGGCTGACCCGGTCATACTGGAGCCGATAATGGCTGTCGAAGCGATCACTCCGGAGGAGTACATGGGTGAGATAATCAAGGATATGTCCTCAAGAAGAGCAAAAATTGTCGGAATGGAAGACAGGCCGCACGGGAAACTGGTTGTCGCTGAATGCCCTCTTAAAGAGATGTTCGGATACGCGACATCATTGAGGTCGGTCAGTCAGGGAAGGGCCAACTATTCAATGAAGTTTACGCATTACATGGAGGTCCCGGCTTCGATCGCTGAGGGAATAATTTCGGGAAACAAGACCTGGAACAAGGTCAGGCGGGTTTAGCATCTATTTGATAAAATAAAGGTATTTATTTCTAAAAATATTGATTCTTACGTTTTTTTTTATTAGCTTGTTGTACGTTTTGAAAAATGAAAATATTTAATGGGGTCTGAAACCCTCGGCCCGGGATAATGGCGATGCGGCAGCTTGGGCCGGAGATTCCTAGATCCGACAGGAGGAACTGATGGCAAAAGAGAAGTTCGAAAGAACAAAACCTCACGTAAATGTGGGAACAATCGGGCACGTTGACCATGGAAAGACAACGCTTACTTCCGCCATAACTTTTTATTTAGCGAAAAAGGGGTATGCACAGCCTATGAAGTTTGAAGATATAGATAATGCCCCTGAAGAAAAGGCAAGAGGTATTACCATTGCGACACAGCATGTCGAGTATGAAACCGACAACAGGCACTACGCGCATGTTGATTGTCCCGGTCATGCCGATTATGTGAAGAACATGATCACCGGGGCCGCTCAAATGGACGGCGCAATTCTTGTGGTGGCTGCGGATGACGGCCCTATGCCGCAGACAAGGGAACACATTCTCCTAGCCCGCCAGGTCGGTGTCCCCTCAATGGTGGTTTATCTCAACAAGACCGACAGTGTCGACGATCCGGAGCTGATAGAGCTGGTTGAAATGGAAGTGAGAGATCTATTGACGGAATACGAGTTTCCGGGTGAGGAGATCCCTGTTATAAAAGGCAGCGCTTTAAATGCTATGAACAATCCTGATGATGAGGCAGCTACAAAGACAATACAGGAACTTCTCGATGCTGTCGATTCATATATCCCTGAGCCGAAAAGGGAGATCGACAAGCCTTACCTCATGCCGATCGAGGATGTATTCACCATCTCGGGAAGAGGCACGGTTGTTACCGGAAGAGTTGAAAGGGGCATGGTGCATACTAGCGATGAAGTCGAAATTATAGGGATCAAACCCACTGAAAAAACTATCGTCACCGGGGTTGAGATGTTCAGAAAGATCCTGGATGAAGGCCAGGCCGGTGATAACATCGGTGTTCTTTTAAGAGGAACAAAAAGAGATGACGTCGAAAGAGGACAGGTGCTTGCCAAGCCGGGTTCGATTACTCCTCATCATAAATTCATGGCACAGGTCTACGTGCTTTCACACGAAGAGGGGGGTAGACACACTCCTTTCTTTACCGGCTACAGACCCCAGATCTATTGCAGGACCACGGATGTAACCGGAGTGATCCAGCTGCCTGAAGGTGTTGAAATGGTGATGCCAGGTGATAATATCAACATGCAGGTCGAGTTAATAAACACGATCGCTATGGAAAAAGGTATGAGGTTTGCCATAAGGGAAGGCGGAAGAACTGTTGGAGCTGGCGCTGTAACAGATATAATTGAATAGGGGCAGCAATGGAAGGTCAGAAGATACGAGTTAGATTACGGGCATTTGACGCGGAGATAATAGACCAGTCAGCAAAATCTATTGTTAATGCGGTAGTGAGGGCGGGGGCGAAGGTTTCAGGCCCTGTTCCGCTGCCCACTAAAATTAACAAGTACACCGTGTTAAAATCTCCTCATGTAAACAAGAAATCAAGAGAGCAGTTTGAAATGAGGACGCACAAAAGACTGATCGATATTATCAACCCGACCAGCGATACTATCGACGCTCTTATGAAACTGGAGCTGCCGGCCGGTGTTGATGTGGAGATAAAACAGTAGCAATCTCCTGTATGTCCGCCATTTTTTTTGCTGCTGCCATGTTCAGTTATTAACAAAGATGAGTGAAAAAATGAATATAAAGGTTTATACAATAGAAGGAAAAGAAAAGGGAACAATCGAGCTCGATGACAGGGTTTTCAATATAAAACCGAATAAGTCCGTCATTTACTACGCACTTAAAGCTGAACTTGCGAACGAGCGCCAGGGTAATGC
>DRHN01000516.1 GCA_011049595.1 Spirochaetota bacterium
CCGTTAGGGTTATATGACGAGCTTGAATTATCATGGCCGTTTTCACAGCCAAATATTACATTACATTTTCAGAGGAGTTCAGCTTTTTATTTTGTATTTTTAATAAAAATTGCTATTTATGCGCATTTTTTGGTAAATTTTCTATTTATAGAGGGGGCTGAACTGTTACATTTTACCGAATTCTACACATCCAAAATAAAAAGATGGAGCCCGGATTTTAAACCTTTGACAATTTCAAGCGAGTCATACAGAGAGTTATTTTCGAAGGCCACTGACCTTTCTACGCTGGTGCTTACCATGAGGTACTGCAACATAAAAGAAGGGCTCGCGGCCCACCACCCTAAAGCTGAAAAAAGATTGAAGCTGGTTGAATCGGCGCTGCGCGCGCTTATTGAATCCGTGCCCGGAATGCAGTACTTCAATTTCGATTTTGTTGATTACTGCGTTATTCTTTCCGTTAAAAGTGAGCGTAACGATGCTTCGTTTATGTCGGCGCTTGCCCTGGGGCTGTACAAGATCATGTCGCCGTATTTTGAGATAAATATCGCGCTTTTTAAAGGCCGTCACAATGTCATGTTCGAAGACCCGGACGCGGTTCTGATCAACAAACATACTGTTATAAATACAGGGTTAAACCGTGCCAGGGAAGTGCTAAAGGACAAACAGCCGAAACACTTGTTTCTTGATCCGTCGATAGCGAAGCAGACATTCTATCTTGAGCACGTGCCGTTGAGACCGGAAAAGCTGGGGCGGAGAGAACAAACCGGGGATGTCGAAGTATCCAGGGCAGAGGGTATTGAGGATTTCACAGCTAGGAAAATCGAGTTGATGGAAAAGTTTTCTGAATCGCTTGAAAATATACCGGATGAACATTCCCGGAAAATAAGATCCTATCTCAATAACATAGGTAAAGCTGTAAAAAAGAGTAAAAAAATATTCGTGCAGGAAGAAGTTATAAAAGAAAAACTGGATAATGTACAGGACCCGAACGAGCAAAATTATTTAGAAAAACGGCTGGGACACTTAAAAGTAAAGAAACAGGCAATGTATAACTCCGTCAGGGGATCTGAAAAATATAGAAAAGAGCTGGAAAATGAATTAACCGAAAATAATATTTCATTTGATCTGGATGAGGCTTTGCTTCTTAAAAAAGAAAGTATAAAAATTGAAGACAACGTAATAGCTGAAGAGGACGATAAAATTACGTTTAATGTACCCGATGTGATAAACAGGAGGGAGCCGTTAACAGCAAGGGTGGTGCCAACAGGGCCGGTCTCGCCGCTTTTTTTAATAACGGTTTCCGATATCAACCCGGACACGACTCTGCTGAAACAGCGGATCCTGAATACCGAAGAAATTATTATATGCGAAGGTCCGGATTCCTTCGTTAACGATAGGCTCCGGGGTTATCTCTTGAGCGGACAGATAAAGCTCTTTCGGGCCGCGGACCCCGCTGTTTTTATTCAATGGGTAAAAGTATTCGGGGGAGGCAGCCGGACATTTTCAGTACCTGTCCACTCCCTGGCTGCGGACGCGAAAGCCCTGAGGGTGGAAATATTCCGTAAAAAACTGGACGGCACATTGGTATATACATTCGGGAAAGATGTCCACCTGAGTGAAAAGCCTATGTACTTTGATTTTCCGGTTTATGTTGGAAAAGATGAGTTCTACGAGGGGAGTATTTTTTACAATACACCGGCTCAGGCAAAACTGATAGTGCACAACGGCCATAAAGAGGAGCTGGATGTGGAGGGGCAGGGCAGATACACCCTGAAAGTGACGTCTTCCTAACAGGTCAGCGCGGAACTCCTCCCGAGCCAGCCTGGCGCTGGCGGGCAAGGGGTAAAGGCGGAGTGGTCGCCCGCCCGCAGGGTCAAAAAAGTGCAGACGATCCATTTTTTTCCGCCCGGAGGGGCATTTTCCGTGGATGGGCGGGCAACTGTTTATTTCAATCCATCTTTTCTTGAGGCGGATATTATCGAAGGTGTTCTTGATTTCCCATGGGGCTGCGGTGAGCAGACTGCGGCAAAGCTGGGTGCCCTGGCGATTCTTTATAAGCTTGTTCTCGGCTGGGCCGTATCCAATGAAGGGCTCGAACACACTGAAGAACACCTTCGATAATATCCGCCTCAAGAAAAGATGGATTGAAATAAACAGTTGCCCGCCCATCCACGGAAAATGCCCCTCCGGGCGGAAAAA
>DRHN01000517.1 GCA_011049595.1 Spirochaetota bacterium
GCCAAAAAAACAATAAAATTGGTATTAAGGTCCTAATGAGCATGATACCCGGTACATCTCATGATTGAGGTGCAGATGTTGTATTGTCCCCGTGCCGGCACCCGGATCTAAATTACCCCGGTCGGGATGAATTTACCTGAGATCTGACTTCCCCATCCTCATCAAATTCCGGGTATCATGCTCATTAGGACCTTAATACCAATTTTCTTGTTTTTTTGGCAAGAAAATTCTTTTAATAAAGAATGCGGCTTGTCCGCATCACGGAAGGAGAGTGAACTCCGGTAAATAGATCTTCTCACCGCCTTTCATGGCCGACTCGTGCGCCAGGATTCCAACGCAAGTCCAGTTCGCCGACTGCACGGCATTTGGAAACGGGTCACGGCCCTCTATCAGGGCAGACACGAATTCATGGGCCAGGTGCGGGTGCGAACCGCCGTGCCCCTCCAGGGAACCGGGATCGTTGATAAGGTGGGCGTGCGTTCCATCGGGGTCCGCACCCTCGCTTGACGCCTCGTTCCGGACTTCGTCCAGCTCCGAGATCGGCGTTGTCGTAAACAGCCGGATCTCCGCGGGCAGCAGGCGGGCGTAGTCAGGCACCTTTACACGTTCGGCTGACTCGGCCTGCGATTTCTTCACGGTGTGTATCACAGGCCATTCCCCATCAATCAGCGGCCACTCGAAAGTCTTTTTTGATCCGTACACGTCAAAGCTCTCCCTGTACTGACGCGCTGTGTCGAACAGTGAACGGTAGATCCGCGCTGAAAGATCGGAGTCGCGGAACTTGATATGTGTAGACTCGATCGCAAAGGGGGAGTTGTACTTCGGGACCAGTTCCTCCCGGATAGTGCCGGACCCGAAACAGGAGACATATTCCGCTTGGGCCCGTGTCAGGGCCAGGGACGGACCTACACAGTGTGTCGCGTAATGCATGGGGGGCAGCCCCGGCCAGTATTCAGGCCAGCCGTCCATGTCCTGCTGGTGGCTCGCCTGTATGAACTGGATCTTTCCCAGCTCGCCCTTTTCGTAAAGCTCCTTTACAAAGAGAAACTCCCTGGAGTATACAACTGTTTCAGCCATCATGTATTTCAGCCCGGTTTCCTGCGCCAGCTCAACGATCTGCCGGCACTCGTCCACCGTCGTGGCCATCGGCACAGTACACATCACGTGCTTGCCTGCCTTCAATGCAGCGATCGACATGGGGGCGTGATCAGGGATGGGGGTATTTATATGCACGTAGTCGACAGCCGGATCGGCCAGCACGTCCTCGTATTTTGTGTATCTCTTCTCGACACCGAACAGGTCCGCTATCTCGTTCAGTTCTTTCTCCGATCTCCGGCATACTGCGTACATGTTGGCATTTAAATGCCTTTTATAAATAGGGATAAATTGCGTGCCAAAACCAAGCCCGATTACCGCAACGTTTACTTTTCCGTTTTCCATGACATTCTCCTCAGTAATTTACTGATCAGCCGGGAAAACCCGGCTGCTACACTGGAAATTATTCAAGAAATTATTATAAACGGTTTTTATGTTTTGTCAATAAGAAAACTACGGGGTCCGGGCTTTTAACACCGGTTCTGCCTACTTTAAACTCATCTTTTTATACTGTCTTGTGATATCGGAAACCGCCGTTTCGGTGGGCAGCCTTTCACCGCTCGACCCTGCGGCGTATCCCTCCGCGTCTGAATGAAGGAGGGAGTACCCGGCAGTTTCCGGGTCTTTGAACGGCCCGCCGTGGGAGAGAACGATGACATCAGAATTCACACTTTTAGCGGCATCGCACATCGCCTGCACAGCTTCAGCAGCCTCCTCCAGACTTTGCTCCTTTTGCGCCCCTGTTATTCCGCCTGCAGTGATCCCGACAAGGGCGCCCACTATATCGGCGCCTGCCCTGGCCATTTTACGGGATTCCTCAGGATTAAACGCCCATGCTACCGTAAAAATACCCTTCCTGGACGCGAGGCTGATCATATCAGCTTCCTTTGAAAAACCGACCCCGGCTGCTTCAAGCTGGGCGGCAAAATCAGGCCCGTATATCCCGGCAAAAGGCTCGTTTGAAATACCTGAAAAACCCATATCCATCATCTCATCCATGAATTTTTCGATGTTCAAAGCGGGGTCATGCGCCCCAATACCGGCTATGCAGGGAGCTTCTTTTACGGCCGGCAATATCTCTGCTGCCATTCTTTTTACATGATCATTGGCGTCCGAATAGGGCAGAAAAGCAAGGATCGACGGCAGCCCCCTCATCCGGTATACCGCTGTCGAGTAAACGGCAATAATATCCGCCCCTCCCAGTTCCGCGCTTCTCGCGGTCAGCCCGATACCTGCTCCGA
The DNA here is from genome assembly GCA_011049595.1 of Spirochaetota bacterium. Taxonomy (GTDB): domain Bacteria; phylum Spirochaetota; class B62-G9; order B62-G9; family DRHN01; genus DRHN01. The sequence goes on from DRHN01000517.1 coordinate 2,337, forward strand.
ACATCAATACAGGCCTGCATTTTTTAATCTGGTCTCTCAGCCTTTCCACAACCTCTTTTCGACTGTACCTTTTTGCCATAGGACCTCCGGAACTCTGTGAAAGATTGATAAAACGTAATTAGACTAATATGAATACCGCATTATGTCAATACTGATACCCAAAAGCTTTTCTTTGCTTTCATACTTGAACAGGGTACAATATTATTCAGTATTTATTTTTAATGATGTGATCACGGTTAATGTAAAAGAGGATTAATGGAGCTAATATAAAGGAGCCCTTAAAATGAAAAAAAGGACCTTCGGACCGCAGCTTTTCATCTACCCGATGCCTGTAGTGATCGTCGGTGCCATTGTAAATGAAAAACCGAACTTTAATACCATTGCCTACTGCGGCGTGGCTCAAAGCCAGCCTCCCATGCTGGCTATTTCAATGGACAAAAGAAGGTACACCATCACGGGCATAAAAGAGAACAGGACTTTCAGTGTAAACATTCCCTCTGTCGAGATGCTTGAACCCACGGATTATATCGGGACATGTTCGGGCAGGGATGTGGATAAATCGGGGTTGTTCAACCTGTTCTACGGCAAATTGAAAACCGCCCCCATGATAGAGGAGTGCCCGGTAAATATCGAGTGTGAGCTTGCTGATTATATGGACTTCGGGGGAAAAAATGATCTGTTAATCGGCAGGATCGTTGAAACCTACGCTGAAAATAAGTATTTGACAGACGAATACCCGGACATTGAAAAAATAAGACCGATTGTTTTTACACGGCAGGACCACAAGTACTGGGAGACCGGCAGGTTTTTAACGGAAGCGTACAAAACAGGTAAAAAGTACAACAACCTTGAAGACCGATGAGCTTAACATATACTTTTGTCCCCGGGTTGGGCACAGGCATCTGCCGTTTGGGCAAAAATAATTTATTAAAATTTTAGTGTTGACAAAAAATTTATGATAATGTAGAATTAGGTCGTTTTCAGTTATATCCACAAATTCATAAGGAGGTAAAGATGAAAAAGAAGTATCTGTTAGTATTACTTGCCGTAGTCGTAGCTGCTTCCATGATCTTTGTCGCAACCAAAGGCAAAGATGATGGGGGAGGAAAATCATTTGAGGGGAGAACATTGAGAGTGCACTGGGCGGTGTTCGCTCCTTCGGATGCTCTTCAGGACATTGCCAACAAGCAGTTTACCCCGGCAACCGGAATTAAAGTGATTGTAGAGCAAACCCCGTGGTCGGACTTTACAAAGAAATACAACGCGGAACTAATTGCCAGAGGAGACGCCTGGGACATTATTATCGGTGACAGTCAGGATATCGGTAACGGAGCAGAGCACGGGCACTATCTCGAATTGACCGATTTCGTCGATGAGAACGGTATTCGCGATCTATTCACTCCGGAATCCCTGTCCGCTTTTGGAGAGTGGCCGAAAGGTTCGGGAAGAATGTATGGTATCCCGGCTTTGACCGACCCGACATTCTTTGCTTACAGAAAAGACCTGTTCGAGTCTCCTAAACACATGTCTGCTTTTAAAGCAAAGTACGGCTATGCGCTCGATGTTCCCGAAACATGGGAGCAGTTGATCGATATCGCAGAATATTTCAAAGAGGATGTCGACGGCATGTACGGGGTCGCGGTGTACGGAGACAATGGTTACGATTCCCTTTGCATGTTCGGTGAAACCCTGATCTGGAATTATGGAGGCGACCTTGGAAATTTTGAAACCATGCAGGTCAAAGGGATCATAAACAACGAGGGATCGATAAACGGCATAAAAGCATACCGCAGATTATTTGAGCTGGGACCTCCCGGTATGGGTACCGCTTTTTTTGAAGAAGTCAACAACGCCTATATAAGCGGCATAGTTCCCATGATTTTTAATTATCTGGCAACTTTGCCAATGCTGGAAAATAAAGAAGCGAATCCATTTTATGATGAGACCGCATATTTCGTAACACCGAAACAGGTCAATCATGCTACATCGCTCGGCGGGCAAGCCATGAACGTGATAAATTACGCGGAAAAGAACCACGATATTGCCCTTGAATTCTTAAAATGGTGGGTCACCGACGAAGCACAGGTTGCTTACGGGATGTACCCGGGTTCTTTTAACGGCTCTTATGCGATTTTAAATAACAAGGATTTTGCGAAAGCATCGCGCCTGAACCCGGTGGGAATTGAATCGATGGCCCTTCTGAAAGACTGGTGGGCTGTTCCTGTGTACGCGAAAACCATCAGGACATTTGCCGAAACTGTTGGAAGGTATGTTATCGCCGGCGAAGGCACGGCGGAAGGAGCTATGAACAGCCTTGCGGACCAATGGCATGAAATATTTGATGAAGCAGGGTACTATGATTGATCAATAAAACATTTCATACCCCCCGGTTTCAGCCGGGGGGTTTATTTTAGGAAATATTGTTTGAATGTTTGAGAGTACATCCAGTTTTATCGGCGGGACACACGAAATGAAAACAAACAGTGCAGCACAAGGGGCATTAACCGGCTTGAGGGGCATGAGAGACATAAATATTTTGAGATTGTTTATATTGCCCACTATTTCTCTACTTGTAGTCATTAATATATTTCCGCTTTTCTGGTCGGCATTCTTAAGTTTTACCCGCTATTCCGTTTACGAGGGCGGTTCACCTGTATGGATAGGCATTGATAATTATATTAAAATACTGAGTGAAGAATATTACTGGCGTCAGTTTACGATGACCGCACTTTACGTCATCATTGTTGTAACCGCGGAGCTATTAATCGGGTTTTTACTAGCTTTTTTATTAAATCAGAAATTCAAAGCGAAATCGGTGTACATAACAATGCTGGCTATTCCGATGATGATGTCACCCGCGCTGGTCGGGGTGCTGTGGAAATTAATATATAACCCGAACTGGGGTGTTCTCAACTGGGCGCTGGGCCTTGGTGAACTCGATTGGATAAGCGACCCGAAAGTTAATTTATACGGTATAATGATAGTCGATGTCTGGATGTGGACCCCGTTCATGATGCTTCTTTCGGTAGCGGGCCTATCAGCGATCCCTCAGTACCTTTATGAAGCCGCTGAAATCGACAGGGCGTCCGGGTGGTTTAAGTTTATCCACATCACATTACCGATTTGCGCGCCTCTTTTACTGATAGCAGTACTGTTCCGATCGATCGAAGCGTTTAAAACCTTTGACATAGCAATGGGGATAACCGGGGTCGGCGCTACATCACCCCAGCTGTTGAGCTTGAGACTTTACGAAAAAGCGTTTTACCGGTGGGACACAGGTCTGTCAAGCGCGATAGCTTATGTCCTGCTTTTCATTGTGATCGGAGTTTCGAGTATTTTTATCAGGTATTTAACAAAATTGAGACAATAATTAGTTCTTGGTGCCACGCCGGGAGACCCGGGCTTGCCCGACTTAGTCGTGGCCGAAGTTGTCATAAAGAACTAAATACGGGGCGGAAAAAGAAATGGGTTATGGCGGCAAGGGAAAAAGGATTCCGGGCAGAAGAAAAAAAATAGCATTGGCAATAATATTACAGGTGATCATAGTCGCGGTGATTATAATTTACATGCTGCCTGTGATCTATGACGGCATAACATCCTTTAAATCATGGCAGGGAATATTTAAAATCCCTCCCACTTTTAAATTCAAGCCCACTATCGGGAGCTATGTAAGATTGTTCTATGAGATAATAGACTATCCTTTCGGCGAAGAGCCGACACCCGCTGACGTCGAGAAAATGGATTGGAAAGACCGTGTCATGTGGGACAATACAAATCAAAAAACCGCCGGTCCGAGTGTGGGGCTCGGTAGATTTTTAAACAGCGTTATTATCAGTGTTGTCAGCACCTTTTTCAGTGTGCTGCTGGGGACTATAACGGCGTACGCTGTATCAAGATTCAAATTCGGCGGCAAAGAGGATATAATGTTCTTTATTCTGTCGACGCGGATGCTGCCGCCTATCGTTGTTACAATTCCACTGTTCCTGATGTACAGGTTCCTGGGTCTTACCGACTCTCATTTCGGATTGATCCTTCTTTACGTTGCATTCAACGTTTCTTTCGCTGTATGGGTCATGAGAGGGTTTATAGATGATATTCCCGTGGAATACGAAGAAGCCGCAATGGTCGACGGGTACACAAGATTACAGGCCTTTCGAAAAATCGTGATACCGCAGGCGTCGACCGGAATTGCAGCTACCACGGTTTTCTGTCTTATTTTCAGCTGGAATGAATACGCTTTCGCGTTGATGATGACTTCGAGAAAGGCACAGACTTTTCCTGTATTCGTTCAGGGCATCAAAGGGTCCCTGGGCATAGACTGGGGCGCTATATCTGCGGGTACATTTCTGTTTATCATTCCGATAGCGGTTTTCACATTTTTAATGAGAAAACATCTATTAGCGGGTATCACATTCGGCGCAATAAGAAAATGAGGTTGGAAAATATACAGGATCCGAGAAACTATATTTCATTTTTGAGAGGGCAAAATGGGCAAACAATATTCCCGGAAAGAAGCTATCGAAAGGTTAAAAAAATCACTTGACCAGAAAAAACCTATTATCCTTGCCAGCGCCGGAGACGGGTTTACAGCAAAGCTTCTCGAAAAAGGCGGTATTGATCTGATCGGTATTTATAACACCGGTGTTTACAGGCACTACGGCATCGCTTCACTTGCAGGGCTGCTGCCGATCGGAAGAAACAATCAAATGGTTTTGGACTACGCTCCCTCGATTATAAGAAGAGTCGAGGAAACTCCGCTGGTCGCCGGCTTTTGCGCCCAGGATCCGGCCACTTTATGGGAGATGTTATTCGAGCAGGTCAAAAAAATGGGTATATCGGGCATCCAGAATTTCCCTACCGTTGGATTGATAGATGCTGATTCACACTACAGACAGAATTTAGAAGAATCGGACCTTGGATTTGACCACGAGGTTAAAATGCTCAAGCTGGCCCGGGAAATGGATATGCTGACTGTTGGATATTGCTTTACTCCGGAGGAAGTAGAAAAAATCGCAAAAGCCGGTATTGATATTGTCGCCGTTCACGTAGGAGCAACGGCAGGAGGACTTACCGGTGTCAAATCGGTGATGACTGTAGAAGAAAGTATAAAGATCACCAATGATTTTATAAAAATCGCGAGAAAAGCAAGGCCAAAAGGAGATTTTATGATGATAACTCACGGCGGGCCGATGTCTGATGTTGAGAACACCTCTAAGGTGCTCCTTGGAACTGAGGCAGTTGGCTACACATGCGGCTCCAGTATCGAGCGC
>DRHN01000518.1 GCA_011049595.1 Spirochaetota bacterium
CCTTTTTTATGGCAACAAGTTCCTTGAAATTCATAGCGATTGGTTTCTCGATAATGACATGTTTACCAGCCTCTGCCGCGGCAATCGTTTCCTCTGCGTGGAGCACGTTGGGAGTGGTGATGTCGATGATATCCACATCATCCATCTTCAGCATCTCCTCAAAACTCGTCACGATTTTGGCCTTCCCCCCGATTTCTTCGTTTTTCTTTTCCGCGGACTCTTTCCTTCTCGAACCCAAGGCTGCGATCTTAAGCTGTGGATTCTGCAGCATCGCGTCAATATGCGCACCGGCAACCCAGCCGATTCCGTATACTCCGACTCCATATGTTTTCAAATTTTCTTCTCCTCTCTTAGATTAAAACTATTACAGTAAGGGCAGTTTTACAACTTTGCCTGTTGCTGCCGACGTATCTATTGCCATACAGACCTCATGTACTTTGATGGTGAAATCCAGTCTTAACTTGCTGTCTGTATTATTTTCTATATCTTCTACAAACGCATCGACTATTGCAGAAAACGGGTGATGCGATACTTCACCACTGTTCATCAGAGTACAGTTGAAATCCTGATAACCTTCCTGCCCGGCAAAAACTTCCTTGGTAAAGAACTTATCATTCAGTATCGAACCTTTGCTTCCATGAACAATGATATTGAAATAATAAGGTGACTCTATTTCGAAACTTCCTCCCGTCTTCCCGATTGCTCCGTTTTTAAATTTTACGACTGAAGTATATGTAGGTGCATACTCGTATTCTTTTCTATGACCGCAGGTTTCAACTGCGTAAATCTCATCGACATCCCCCCCGATTTTTAACAGCGCGGAAACCGAGTGGACGCCGCCAAGTAATGATGTGGAAGGACCACCTTTTTTAGTATAGCAACCCCATGTCCAGCCATGCCACCAGGGCCCCAGTTCATGCCAGTAATCTGTTTCAACAAGAAAGATATCACCCAGTGCCCCCTTTTTTATCATACTTTCAATACATAAAAACTGGTTATAATAAAGAATGCTGAAACCGCAAATTGTTTTTATACCATGTTTTTTCCTTGCCTTCTCATAGGCAGCTTTTATTGTCTTAAGTTCGTCCAGATTATGTGCAACGGGTTTTTCTGCGAAAAAATGCTTTCCCGCCTCACAGGCTTTGACAATCTCTTCCGCTCTAAGGAAATTCGGTGAACACATCGAGATAATATCAATATCATCCCTTTTTATAAGATCATCATAGGTATCTAAAATATCGCAATCGAGATTGAGTTCGGCTTTTTTCGATTCTGCACTTTCTCTCCGCCGGGAAGCAAGGGCCACAATCTCACACTGTGGATTATTCAAATACGCTTTAATATGCTCACCGGCAACCCAGCCAATCCCAAACACACCTACTCCATATTTTCCGTCTTTTGTCATTTTCATCCCCCTTAACGTAAAAAATAAAAAATATTCTCAATTAATTATTCTGCTTTAGTTATCATACCGCTAAACATAACCGCAAACAGAATGATAAATCCAAGAGTAACATCTCTCCAGAAGGGATTTACCCCCGTAACAATCAGCGAGTTATTAATGAGGCCGAACATTATAGCACCCAAGAAAATACCAAGCGCAGACCCTTTACCACCCTGAAGGGCTATCCCCCCGATAACAATGGCAGCCAGCGCAGTTAGGGTGTATGCATTACCCGTAGTTGGATACGCAACCCCCAGCTGGGAGATTAATACCAGCGTTGCCACTCCATATAAACCGCCGGCCAGGGTAAAGGACAGAACTTTGTGTAGTTTCACTTTTACACCGGAAAGATAGGCGGCTTCTGCATTGCCGCCAATGGCGAATAGAAGCCGGCCAAACTTTGTATACCGGTACACAACAAAAATAGCTAAAATAATTATTACAAATACAATCGTTGGCAAGGGAATAATATTGAACAGTTTTCCTATAAAGAAGCCGAATCGTCCGCCTAATGATGTATATTTTCCCCCACTGATAAGAAGGGCGACTCCTGTATAGACGGTGGATAAAGCTAAGGTGACGATAAAAGAATGCGCTCTGATTCGTGTTACCAGAAACCCATTAATAGTTCCGATTATCAAACCAAGCACAATTACTGAGACAATAGTCAGTGCAATACTGTATCGTGTTACCAGCAAAGCCATAACGATACCGAGAATCGAGATTTGCGGACCGACAGTTAAATCAAAATTACCGGATATTAACACCGTTCCCATACCAGCACAGATGATCCCTGTTACAGAAACCTGCAGTATTATATTGAATAGATTCTGAATCGCTAAAAACTTTGGATTGATCAGGGAAACAACTATCCCGATTATTACCATGAGGACAATTAAAAATACCGATTGATTCACAAAGATTGTTGAAAACGTTCGTTTCAGCGATCTGTTATTGCGACTGCCTTTAATTGTTTTGCTGTTCTTTTCGTTCATTCTTTATCCTCTAAATAGTTGAACCTAATGCAAAGCTCAAGACATTTGCCTCGGTCATATTATCATCTTCTAAAATCTTTACCATTCTGCCCTTTCTCATGATACCGATCCGGTCACTGACCGAGACAAGTTCCGGATTGTCAGACGTAATCATTATCACTATCTTTCCCTGTTTTGACAATTCATTCATCAGGGAATATATTTCGGCTTTTGCCCCTATATCGATACCTATAGTTGGTTCATCCAGAATCAATATATCCGCGTTGGCCAGCATCCATTTAGCAAATACGACTTTCTGCTGATTCCCACCGCTTAGATTCTTTACAATCTGTTTAATCGAAGGGGTGACAATGTTTATCTGATTGGCTGTATGTTCAGTTTCCTTTTTTTCCTTTTTCAATTTTAGAAATGCACCTGTGCTCTTTATAAGCTTCACCAGGCTTATATTCTCATAGATCGGTGCCTCGACCATCAACCCGTTTTTTCTTCGATTCTCAGTCAAAAGACCTATCCCTTTTTTTATCGCATCAACCGGTGATTTGGGTGTGATGTTCTTACCTTTGTAAAAAAGTTCTCCGGAATCCTTTTTATCAACACCGAATATTAGTCGTACAAGCTCCGTTCTTCCGGAGCCCACAAGCCCCCCTATTCCAAAAATCTCACCCTTTTTTACTTCAAAAGAAACTTTATTTACATAGCCCTCCCTCGAATAATTCCTGATTTCGAGTTTTTCATCAACAGCTATCTGACGCTCTCGATAAAATTCCCGGGGTTTCGTCCCGATCATATCGTCTATTACTTTTTTTTCATCTATATCCTCAATAAAATGGGTGGCAATCTTCCTCCCGTCTCTGAAAACAGTTACTCTATCACCCAGGGTAAATATTTCACCAATATTGTGTGATATATATACAATACCGACACCCCTTGCTTTAATGTTTTTTATAACCTTGAATAGTTTGTCTTCCACCTCTTTGTCCAAGGACGCGGTAGGTTCATCCAATATGAGAATTTTCACTTTTTTTGAAAATGCTCTTGCTATACAGAGAATTTTCCTTTCAACAAGTGACAGCCCGCTTACCAGCTTTTTTGGCTCCATATTTATATCGATAAAATCAAATATTTCCTTTGTAGCTTTTACACAGTCATTCAAACTGAAAAATTTTGCCCTGTTTGTCTTCAAATCTCCAATGAAAATATTCTCGGCAACGGTCATGCCTTCGATTAACTGATTGGTCTGATGAACAGTTTGGATTCCCAATGACATGGAATTCAGGGGAGTTAAATTCTCATATTCACGGTCAAATATTTCCAGTTTCCCTTTATCACTATTAATGGAGCCGGATATGATTTCAATAAGGGTGGATTTCCCCGCACCGTTTTTACCGACAAGACAATGCACTTCACCTTCGTATAAATCAAAATCGACATTATCAAGAGCTGTTACACCCGGGTAGGTTTTCTTTATCCCGACAGCTTTTAAAATTTGTTTCCTCACTGATTGTCCCACCTGTTAGCGTCCTAATAAAATAAGATGTGGATTAAATATGCAGAGGCATGGAATATACCCCTGCAATCGAGTAACCTCTAATATTCCAGTATGCCTGTTTTAGCGTATTTTTCGGCTACCGGAATCCATGATTCATCAACCGCCCATGTGATTCCCTCTTCTCTATGATTTTCCGGTGTCAACCACTGAAACGGCAGGTGGGCAACGGTAGAGAAGGGTTCAATACCCTGCAGGTAATTAAGCGTAACGACTGCAGCGACCATGGCGTGGAGACCAACTGACTGACCGATCGCGAAATCCAGTTCTCCCTGATCAAAGTTATCAACATCTAACGGACCATAGTTTACAACGATAACTATAACATCATCCAGCATGTTCGCACTCTTCAGCGCCTCAATACTCCCTTCAGCAACCTCCTGTGAAGCACAGAGGATCACATCAAACTCTTTTCCACTGGCGATTGTATCCCTTAAGATGTTTTTTGAATCTTCGATCTGATAACCGGTATACTCGGTTCCCACATACTCGTAACCCCCGGCTTCAGCCCCGGCCTTCAGTGCCTCGTCCTGGTCTTCTGTCGGTGGGAAACCGGCAATACCTGCCATGTGCAGCACCTTGGCCCCCGGCCACATTTCGGTGATCTTTTCACCAGCAAGAGCGCCCATGGCCCCGTAGTCAAATGATATGTCGAAGAACGGTTTTCCCGGGCCCGGTGCGAGGGAACTGCTGTCGATCATTATCGGAATACCCGCTTCATTTGCAAGCTGGGCCATGACCTGTGCAGTATCCGGGCTTGTCGATTCAATACTGATAGCATCCACCCCCATGGTAATAAAATCTCTGACTGCCTGCAGCTCCTTCTCCACGTCCCAGTAGGTCAGGATAGATTCCGTCTCGACTCCGTATTTGTCCATAATTAAGTTCCAGCCGAGATCCCAGTAGCCAAACCATCCTTCAAGATAGGGCATGACATATCCAATTTTCATGTCCTCTAACGCTTTGGCCTCTTCTACCGGTGCTTCGGCTTCTGCCACCTCTTCTTCAGCCTTCTTTTTACTACAGCCGACTCCGACAAAAACAACGATCAACATCAAAACCGCAAACCACATGATTACCTTTTTCATTTTTCACCTTCCTCAAATTAAAGTATTTGGTATTAAAACCTCTCTTGAAAAACCAGTTTCGTTCCTCTATTATCACCTCCTTTCATTCAGAAACTACAGATATAGACGGCTCATAGATATATTCCTCTTTTATTCTATATTGCATTGTTTCTTAGCATCTAGTATTGTGGAGCATTTTTTCTCCATTCATTAAATGTATCTACTGAAGCCCGTACATTATTTTCCGGATAAGCAGGCCGATGCCAGCGCACCACTTCACAGATGAAACCACCCTCCGGGGAATTAAAAGCCTGAACCATCTCCTTAACTTCCTTTTTAACATCATCGGGGGTTCCAAGCGGCAAGGTGCCAACCATATCCACAGTTGCCTTGAAACACATTTTCCCTATTATTTTTTCCTTCAATGTTTTCACTCCGGTAACTTTGTAATCCGGAATAAACAGCTGATCAATTTCCATCTCCAGAAGATCATCCAGAACCGGTTTCGCGTCACCATCGATACAGATTCCCGTATACATTCCATGCTCATGAATAGTCTTGAATACTTTTGCTGTTATTGGTTTGAAATGCGTTCTCCATACGTCGGGGTTCAGTACCAGACCGGCGTTCGAACCAAGATCCTCTATCACCGTAACCTGATGAGCCCCCGTCTCTTTAAACTTTTTTACCATCTGTATGTAATATTCAGCGACATTTGCATACACTTCCACCACAAAATCCAGATTCGTTGCCAGTTTCATAAAAAAATCATTTATGCCGAATAAAAACTGAGTCGTTAGAAATATTCCGGCATCGATGAATGCATCGACAAACCTGTCACTGTATTTTTCCTTTACAATTTTTCCAAAATTATCAAACCATGGGTTCAGGTCTTCTATATCAGGGAATTCATAACCTTCAAGGGTCGTCTTTCCTTCAAGGGGATGTCCAATCAGATTAAATGTGGTATTCATGTTATCAGGCACACTGGTGATGACACCGAATTGATCTTTCCTTAAGGGTTCCCCTTTTTCGGTCTTTCCAATTACTTTGGGGACCCAGGAATAACACAGAGGCCAAATAGCATCAAAATTCTCAGTGCCGGGGATAAGTTCAACTTCATCGGGATCCAGTGTGTGATAGGCATTGTAGATCCCGGGAACATTATTAGTTTCCATAGGTAAGTAATCCGGTTTGTTAAACTCCAAAGCTTTTTTTACATTTTCAATGTGTACAGACACCGTTGTCCTTTCTACCTCAAGTTTTATCCCGGGAAAGTCAGTAGTATTGTCATACGTCACTGTCTTCCGATATGATAACTCTCACCGGCAGCCCTGTTGTATTAAGAATATTCAAGGGCGCAATAAAAAGTTTCACTTTATACTTCCCTATTTTTTCAGTATTGATCAGCGGTGCCAGCAAAGTAGTACCAGCCCCATAAATAATATTCCAGTTGCCCTGCTCATTTTCCAGATTGTCCGCATAGGGTGTATCAAACCCCAGGATCAGGGGTCTTTTACCGGCAAGATATTCAGCCGCATCTTTGTGTAAAAACCATGCATCCGTTAGGTAATTTGACTTTTCCCAGTGCTGGCCCCATCCGGTTGATAGTAATATGAGAGCGTCCTGAGGAATTTTTTCTTTCTCTGCTTCTTTTACATGCTTTAAAGTCACATAGGGTCTTCTACCTTGCTTCGGTAACACAGTAAGATCAAACTGTAAAATGTATGCATCAACACCGAATATTTTCTCTAAGTGAAGTTCATGCATGGGTTTTTCTTTTTCAAGCCCAAAAGCATGCGCCGGGCCATCAATATATGTACCGGTCAACATGCAGAATCCTTCAAATGACTGGGATTTTGGGCTGAACTCTTTTACCCATTCAGGTTCCTTGATATCCACAAGCTTAAACTCAGGGAAGGGGTCACCGTATGACCACATACCCGTATAAATAGGACCTGACAGATCTACCAGTTTCACAACAGTACTCCCAGTTATTTTCTGCCTCTCTGATTACATTCCCTCTTTTTTCCGTCAAGACCACAGCGAACACACAAATAGCACATGTGAGGATTCTACCCGTAACAGAACATTCTGTCAAGAATAAAAAAATAAGAAGTTCAGAACTAGTGTAATAAGACAAAATTAGTATTTTCCACGAACGCTAAAAATCATTCTCCTTAAATTCGAGCGCAGGTCGATATCTCCATATTCATTAAGAGTGGCACATAGTTGTTCCAGCGCCCTGGCACTTTTTTTTGAGCGTTGTGGGGGAAAAGATACGTTCAATACTTCACCCTCTTTCCTTACATATGTCCGGCTTCTTAATATCGATTTTACAAACTTGTTCACATCACGAAGATCCTTATAAAGGGGTTTGACAATTTCAAC
>DRHN01000519.1 GCA_011049595.1 Spirochaetota bacterium
ATAAATGACCACACACGTACATTTTTTATTCTGTCCTCCAGTATCCACCCCAGCACCCGGTATAATGTGTATGATATCAGCGCAGCACCTATCGGTGTTAAAAGCCAGCTCAATAGTATTTTTATAAGTATCTTTACACTCAAACCGCCGCCCATCACGCCCAGAGCGATGATCGAGCCCACAACAGCCTGTGAAGTGGATACCGGTAAAGCAAATAGCGTCAGCACATTGATAGTTATTGCGGCAGCAAGGGAAGCTATGAACGCGGTATTCATGTTCATATCGGCCAGCTTACCGTAGGTCTCCATTCCCCTGGAGCCTTCCAGATACGCGCCGATCAAAACAAAAACAGCGGTAAGAACAACTGCTGTCCGGTATTTAACTGCCCCGCTTGCCACCCCTGTCCCGAATATATTCGCTGCATCATTCGCGCCGAGCCCCCAACCGAGGTATACAGCCGATATTAACCTGAACATCTACGCGCCTCTGTTTATCCACCCTCTTTTTAGTACCTTAATACCAATTTCCCTGCTTTATTTGCACAAACTTTAGTTTGCAAGAAACATTCATTCATTTAAGTCGGGCAAGCCCGAAGTTGAAAGAATCGGCATCAATGTCTTATCTCCCTGTTAAAAACCTGTCGCAAATCAGGGCGTGACGCAGCCCTTTGTCACTAATCACAACTGTGTCGATAAATAATTTTTTCATAACCGATCTCAAGATCACCGTACCGGCCAGTATAAGCCCGGCCCTTTCCGGCTGAAGCCCTTTTATTTTCTTTCTTTCACTTATGGTTTTAGTTTTCAAAGAGAAACGAAATGCGTCTATTTCTTTTATTCCTACTTTGGTTCCATGTACTATCTCAGGGTCATATTTTTCTATTTGATGTTTCATGGCGCCGATAGTGGACATCGTGCCGCCGATACCGGCAAGCAAAGGGTCCTTGAAAGGGTGGGAAACCCGTTTTAGTTCCTGCCCGAGTCGTTCTTCCATGGCGCTTAGTTCCGCGTTCTTTACCGGGTCTGACTTCAAATACTTTTCGGTTAAAATCAAAGCACCTGTATTAAGACTGAAAAGATCTACAATGTTATTACCTCTGCTGTAGATAAATTCGGTGCTTGCGCCCCCTATATCAAGTATCACGGCATCTGATTTTGCCACATCAAGGCTCCGGGACACAGCCAGGAAAGCAAGCCTCGCTTCTTCCTCACCTGAAATAATCGAAATGCCGATACCCGTATCTTTTTTTACCTGATCAAGAAAGGCTTTTGAGTTTTTTGACCGTCTAAGCGCTGCTGTACCCACAGCTGCCACCGATTGTACTTTGTTTTCATCAATAAGTTTTTTAAAAGACCTCAAGGCCGATAAAGTCCTGTTCATGGCTTCCTTTTCCAGGAACCCGTTTTCAATAACATTTTCACCAAGCCTGGTAACAACACCCGTGTCAAGGATCTCCCCGGATATTTTGCCGTTATACAGGGTCACGATGTACATCAAAACCTGGTTTGAGCCCACATCAATGGCAGCATAATTTTTCATTAGATCTTCCGTATCTTAAAAAAAATAAAGACACATGGAATGGATAGGAAACAATAAAACAACTTAACAAATTTGTCAATCCGGAATATAAAGTTAAATAAAGGTAACTCCGGAGTACAACAGAATTTGTAACATGAATGGCGGCGCTTGATAAAATCCTGTACTATTATTACAAAGTTTGTAATATTCTATACACATTGGTAGGAAAAAAATGGCAAAGCAAATCAGAATATTTCTTTTGCTGGTATTAATACCTTTGGCCGGATGCTCTGCAAGAGTAAGTGTAAAAGTTCCTAAAGAAAGATTAGCGAGAACGGTTCCCGTTTCTGATAATCCTTACTTCCGGTTGATCCAGTCTTTTGATTACTTTACCGTTGATGCGGACATCATGCTCCGGAGGGGTGTTTTCATGATCCCCGACCTCCCCGCTCACGGAAAAGTGAAAATCAATGTTCCTGAAGATTTTTATCTTCATGCGGTTTTAGATATCAAATCTGATAAACAGTACGGCAGCACAGAACCTGAAAAGCTCACAGCAATCAAACTTCAGATAGACAGAGCAATAATAACACCGGTGTCTCCTCTGCCTGTCAGGTCAACAGGAGGCAAATACAGCTTTAAAGGTCTGCATTACGAAGATCAAATCCTGACAACCGAGCTCGCATTGATGATGGATTTGATCTACCTGTTCCTCTCTCCTGCTATGGGTGTGCCTGTAAGCCGGGCAAATAGTGATGTGTTGACAGGCATGCTCGAAGAGATCAGGATACATACTCTGACTGGAGATATTACCCCCGGGGAAACATTGACATTTGCAGGAATTCAAATAACACCGGTGACAGACTCACATGCTGTGTTAAAAAATGTTGTCTATAGATCGGGGGAGCCTGTTAATGGAACTATTTCAATGGACCTGAAGCTCGATAATTTCCGGCTCAAAAGCGGCGACCATAGCCTGTCGGGGGGGGGGGCCTCTGTCTTGAAAATACAGGATATCAACTTTACGTTTCATGAAGGGGATCTCACGCTTAAAGGAAATAAAAACCCTTTTCATTTAATTTTTGCAGGTGAACTAAATACAGGTCCGGGAAATCTGCAGCTGGGCCCATCATCGTCATTTTTAATAAAAGAGCTTAACGCCGGATACAGAAAACAGTCAATAACAAAACTGGAGGCCTCCATACAATCGAAATTGGTTGTCGAGCAGGGTAGTATTGATTTTCCCGATGGCAAACTCGTTCTTGACAATTCTGTTCTGGAGATAGACCGGGCTCTATTGGTAAGGGATGGACATTCATCCAGGCTGAGCGTTAAGAGTATGAACATGACCGCGAGCCCCGCTTTAAACCCCGACAAAGAGCGGGAGCTGCTTAAAAAAATAAATGCCGGGATCATGAATGACCTGAAACCCCCGATCAAATCCTTCAATGCAACAAAATTGTACAGTTGGGGGCATGTATACAGGATTGAAGATTTCAGGCTTGAGCTTGAAAACTGGGAAAAAATTAATTTCGCAGAAGGAACATTTTTGATCAAAATAAATGCAGGTCCGCTGATTGACTTTGAAATAGGGTTTGATACCGAGGAAGATAAACTCTTAAACGCTTCTCTCAGTGTTGATGAACTTTTAATCCCGCTTTCCTTTGAATATAATGGCAAACTGTCCAGATTTTACACAGAGGAGGAGTTTGAGATCACGGCAGCATTGGCAACCCGGAATTCGGTGATAGTTTACAGGGATAAATACAGCCCGCAATCATCTAAAATACCGAAAATTTTAAAAAAGCTGTTAAGTTTCCGGTACACTGTTTCATTGGCCCCTTCGGAAATTACCGTTAAATCCAGTGCACGGATCATAAAAAAGGGCCCGGAATACCTGCTTAAGCTGCGTGATCCTCAGTTTACAGGAAGTTTGAACACCTGGATGAACATTGAAAAAAGCGTCAGTATAAAAATAAGCGTGCCTTTCGGTGCAGACGCTTTATACAGCGTTCCGGATTTAGGAACATCAATAGGGCTCGAGGATATTATAAAGATAAAGGGCGATCTGCTGACCGGACCTTTTTTGTCCTTTGAAAGTTTGACCATTCCGCTTGGTACGATATTTTAATCCACCAGATCGTTTGCCTGAAAATCAAAGATATTTTCGCCGCAAATTTACATTTGACATTAACCTTAAAGGAATCTATAATTATTAACATGATAAAAATGCAAAGGGAGATCATCCCTGTCCATGTTTTTGAGGAAATAGTTACTCTGGGAGAGGGTTACAAAGCTGAGTTTAAGGCAACCCTCCCCTCGTCATTTTCGATAGCAAAATCTCTCTGCGCATTTGCAAACTCAAAGGGCGGAAACCTTTTTGTAGGTATAAATGACTCCGGAATTACCGTGGGAGTAAAAAACAAAAAATCTGAGCTGGACAAGCTTGAAGAAGCCCTGCCTCTCATCCTCCCGATCCCTGAATTTACAGTTAAAACCGTCACTTACAAAAAACACGACATCCTGTTCATAGAGATAAAAGAAGGGAAAAACAAACCTTACTTTGTCAGCGATGACAGTAAAACTCAGGCTTATATCAGGGAAGGCGACACCAATTCACCGGCCGGAAAAAAAGAACTGAAAACTTATTTTAAAAACAGTGATCCGTCCGGGAGAAACAAAAAGGGCTTAAAAAACGATGAAAAGATCGTTATGAATCTATTCGAGCAGGAGCGTCGTCTTCATTTTAAACAAATAGCGAAAAAGTTCAATTATTCTGAAAGACGATTAAAAAAAATACTTGTGAACCTTGCCAGACTTGGTGTCATAAATCCTTCGCATACTGAAGAGAATGTTTATTATGTTGTGTCATTTAAAAAGGAACTTAAAAACGATGGGTGAGTTTTTCTAAGAAAAGGTTCTATTTTGGTTTCAGTCATAATTCCGACTTTCAACAGGGCGTGTATTCTCGGAAGGGCAGTTGAATCAGTACTCTCACAAACTTTCAACAATTACGAAATAATAGTGGTGGATGATGGTTCTAATGATAAAACCTGTGAGGTTATTGAGTCATTTAACAAACTTGTTCGCTTTTTCCGTATACCACACTCCGGGGTGAGTAAAGCCAGAAACACGGGGATTGAAAACGCAAAAGGAGATTGGATATCCTTTCTTGATTCCGATGATTACTGGCTCCCTCAAAAGCTGGAAAAACAAATGGCATATTTAAATGCCAATTCTGAATACAGGGTGTGCCACACGGACGAGATCTGGATAAAAAACGGAAAAAGGATAAATCAGGGTAAAAAACATAAAAAATATGCCGGGTGGTTCTTTTCGCCTTCATTAAAACTTTGTCTCATAAGCCCGTCAACTGTAATTATTTGCAGAGAGGTTCTTGATAATGTAGGAAATTTCGATGAGGATTTTGAGTACGTTGAAGACTACGAACTCTGGTTAAGGATCACATCACAATACCCGGTTGGTTATATCGGCGAAAAACTAACAGTAAAAACCGGCGGCCACAGCGATCAGCTTTCAAACAGGATCGACGGTATCGAAAAATACAGGATAATGGCGCTGGAAAAATTTATCCTGAACGGAAATTTGCAGCCCCAATACCTGGCCGAATCAATAAAAATATATTTATATAAATGTAATATTTACATCAGCGGGTGTAAAAAACGCGGTAAAAACATGGAAATAAAAAATATGAGGTTACGAATGAGGCAAATTCTGTCCAGGTACCGGCATTATTCTTCTCACGGTAGACTAATTAACAGGGGATTTTCATGAAAAAGATACTTATCGTAGAGGATGAATATCCAGTAAGAGATGTTCTAAAAATTGCTCTTTCAGAAAACGGATATATGGTTTATGAAGCCGAAAACGGCAAAAAAGGCGTGCAGATGTTTATTGATTGTGTTCCGGACATAGTGCTGACCGATGTAAAAATGCCGGGAATATCGGGTATAGAGGTGACAAAAAGGATAAAAGAAAAACAGGCTGACGCTGATGTCGTAATAATGACCGGTTACGGCTCCGAAGAGCTCGTTATCGAGGCCATAAGGGCCGGCGCGACCAATTATCTAAAAAAACCCGTCTCTTTTGATGAACTGTTCAACATACTTGATCATATTATTTTTAAGCGGGAAAACAGAAAACGTTTCAAAGTGATCAAAGATGGTGTTATTTACGAAAAAAAGACTGTCACCCTCAACAATGAAATCGAGAAAGTCTGGGGAATCGTAAATCAAGTTTTATACAATATTCCCGCATTCCTCGGTGAAAGGACAATTGAAGGATTAAAACTCGGTCTTTACGAAATTTTGGTAAACGCGATAGAGCATGGAAACCTCGGCATAACAGCAGAAGAAAAAGAAAAATCTCTGAAAAATAATTCCTATTCAGATCTGTTGACCAGCCGTCTGAATATGGCAAGGGAGAAAAAAAAGATCGTTACGATCCACTCTCTTTTTGAAGGTAAAAAATTGACCATCGAGATAATAGACCAGGGGGGCGGCTTTAATCATAAAGAGCGAAGATCCCTGTCAGACTCTGAAACAATAATGGGCATACATGGACGCGGGATAGTACTGACTTCATTATATTACGATAAACTCGAGTTCAAGGACACGGGTAACATAGTGATACTTGAAAAAAATCTTTAAAATTTCCACAAATCAGCGCACGTCCAGCTTATCTTCCCCGGCTACTTCAATGCCGCTATCAACTAGGGCGGATACCGCTTCATCCGGATTTTCAAACCGGAAAATAAGCAGAGCTTTATTTTCAGGCTGCTCAAAAAAGGCATACATGTATTCAATATTTATGCCCTTGTTCCCGAGAACTTTAAGCACGCCGGACAATCCGCCCGGTTTGTCCGGGACTTCAACCGCCACAACATAAGACTCCTTTATAATAAAACCTTTTTCCTTTAATACTTTTAATGTTTTGTCAATATTATCAACTATCATCCGCAATATTCCGAAATCCGAGGTGTCAGCCAGGGAGAGCGCTCTTATATTGATGTCATTTTTACCAAGGACATCGGTTATCTCCATTATTCTCCCTACCTTGTTCTCTAAAAACACGGAAATTTGTCTGATTTTCATTTTTCATACCTTCAATATTTATTTAGTTCTTAAACAGCAAACCTTATATATTTCTTTTATCGATAACACGTTTCGCTTTTCCTTCCGACCTGGCAATGGTTTTCGGTTCGACAAGTTTCACCTTCACTTTAATTCCAAGCAGACTCTCAATTTCCGATCTTATACTGCTCTCGAGAATTTCAAGGCGTCTTATCTCATCGGATATTAAGTTCTCGTTCATCTCTACCTGCACTTCCAGCTGGTCCAGCGTCCCGGTCCTTTCGACAATTATCTGGTAGTGCGGTTCAATACCTTTTATGTTAACAAGCACTTCTTCAATCTGAGTGGGAAAAACGTTGACACCCCTGATAATGAGCATATCGTCGGTTCTTCCCATTATTCTCTCGATCCTCACCGATGTCCTTCCGCACTGGCACCGGCCTGGTATCAGTTTTGTTATGTCCCTTGTGCGGTATCTTAAAAGTGGTGTCGCTTCCCTGGTGAGGGTCGTAATAACCAGTTCCCCCACTTCACCCGGAGGTAAAACCTCCCCTGTGTCCGGATCGATGATCTCGGGATAGAAATGATCATCACATATATGGACCCCGCACTTGTACCGGCATTCATTTCCCACACCCGGACCTATGATCTCCGTAAGCCCGTAGATATCCAGAGCGAGCAGGCCCAGTCTGTTCTCTATTTCTTTACGTATGTTGTTTGACCATGGTTCAGCACCGAAATTACCGGCCTTTAACGGTAAAGATTTAAAATCGATCCCCATTTCCTCCCCCACCTCGGCGAGATATAGAGAATAGCTCGGCGTGCATGTGATAATAGTGCTTTTAAAGTCCTGCATTACCATAAGCTGCCGTTTTGTGTTTCCGCCCGAGATTGGGATGACATTTGCCCCGATCCTTCTGGCACCGTAATGAACCCCGAGACCCCCGGTAAACAGACCGTATCCGTAAGCGTTCTGCACTACATCGTTTTCGGTGGTCCCGCTGAAAGCGAGACATCTTGCCATAACCTCGCTCCAAATCTCTATGTCTTTTTTGGTATACCCTCCGACAACAGGCTTTCCTGTCGTCCCCGATGAAGTATGTATTTCAACGATTTTGTCAGTTGACACCGCGAACATACCAAATGGGTAGTTGTCTCTCAGATCATCCTTTGTTGTAAAGGGAAGTTTTTTTATATCAAATATTGACATGATCATTTCCGGTGTAAGCCCGGAAGAATCGATTTTTTCTTTATAAAAGGGGATCGATCCATACACCCTTTTTATCTGGTTTTTCAGCAATTCACCCTGAATTGCCTCTTTTTTACTGTCGCTGAGTGTTTCCCGTTCTCTATTCCATATCATTGTCGTCCTCGTTTCTAAACCATGCTACCCTATTGATCAATGTTTTTCAATCTTTATTTTCAGCATTTCGTTTACCATTTTAGGATTTGCTTTACCACGGGTCTTCTTCATGACCTGCCCTACGAGAAATCCGAAGGCGTTCTTTTTCCCGCCGGTGTAATCAGCGACAACCTTTTCATTTTCAGCAACAACTTCATCGATTATTTTTTCAATCGCCGATTCATCCGTTACCTGCTTTAATCCTTTTTCCTCCACGACCTGTTCGGCATTTTTGCCGGTGGAAACCATCATTTCAAAAACTTCCTTTGCGATCTTCCCCGATATTGTACCGTTTTCGATCAGGTCGAACAGCCCCCGCAGCGTAGGCGGTGTTACCTTCAACTGCTCGATACCGATCCGGTCTTCTTTGAGCACCCTCATGACTTCGGTGATGATCCAGTTGGCGATCTTTTTTGGTTTGCTGAAATCCCCGCAGGCTTCTTCAAAATAGTTTGCGATCCTGAAAGAAGAGCAAAGGATTTCAGAGTCATAATCCGTCAGTCCGTATTGGGAAACAAATCTGTCCCTCCTTGCCTCAGGAAGCTCCGGAAGTTTCTTTCTAATATCCTCGATAACATCGGTTTTTGTAATAACAGGAACAAGATCGGGGTCGGGAAAGTATCTGTAGTCGTGGGCCTCTTCCTTTGTGCGCATGGACACGGTGGCGTTCTTTTGCGGGTCAAAAAGCCTCGTTTCCTGCACGAGAGTGCCCCCGCTTTTCAGGATCTTTGTCTGGCGTTTTATTTCCAGTTCGAGGGCCCTTTTCACGTTTGCAAAAGAGTTCATGTTCTTTATCTCCTGCTTTACGCCGAAGCTTTTCTCGCCGATCCTGCGCATGGACACGTTGACATCTACCCTCAGCTCACCTTTCTCCATGTTACATTCCGACACACCCGTGTACTGCATGATCTCTTTTATTGCAGTGAGGAACCTGTATGCCTCCCGGGGTGTTCGCAGGTCCGGCTCGGTTACTATCTCAAGGAGCGGCACGCCGCACCTGTTGTAATCCACGCCGCTTGATCCATTCGGGTCTTCGTCATGTACCAGTTTTCCCGCATCCTCCTCCAGATGGGCGCGGGTCATTTCGATCTTCTTATCCTCCCCCTGATCATCCCTTATAATTACCGATCCTCTCCCGTTCAGGGGTTCCGCATACTGCGAAATCTGGTAGGCTTTCGGAAGATCCGGATAAAAATAGTTTTTTCTCGCGAATACAGAATGCCCGGAGATCTCGCACCCCAGCGCCAGCCCTGCCGTAATGCCTTTTTTCACCACCTCTTTGTTGAGCACAGGAAGCGCGCCGGGCAATCCGAGGCACACAGGGCAGGTGTGTGAGTTGGGCTTTGCTCCGAACATGGTGCTGCAGCTGCAGAAAGTTTTTGATCTTGTATTCAGCTGAACATGTACCTCCAGCCCGATTATCGCTTCATAAGACATCGGCTCCCTCCTCGACGATTCTGGCTGCTCTGAATATATCGGCCTCGTTGAAGTGGTTTGCGATCAGCTGCATACCTACCGGAAGTCCGGCCGGGGTACTCCCGCAGTTAACGGATGCGGCAGGCAGCCCGGCAAGGTTCACGGGAACAGTGTAGATATCCGCCAGGTACATCTGGAGAGGGTCGCCCACCATACTTCCCAGGTCCCACGCGGGTGTCGGAGACACAGGTGTAACTATGATGTCGACTTCCTTGAAAGCTTGATCAAAATCTTCTCTGATGAGGGTCCTGGATTTCTGGGCTTTTAAATAATAGGCGTCATAATAACCGGATGACAGTGTGAAAGTGCCCAGCAGGATCCTTCTTTTTACTTCGTCGCCGAAACCTATGCTCCGGTTTTCACGGTACAAAGTGATCAGGTCCTGGGTGTCGGAAAACCTTGTTCCGTACCTTATCCCGTCAAAACGCGCCAGATTGGATGATGCTTCCGCGGTCGCGATTATGTAATAGGTCGCGACCGCGTATTTTGTGTAGGAAAGCTTGATCTCTTTAACATTGGCTCCCGCATTTTTTAAAATTTCAATGCCCTTTTCAACCAGCACACGCACTTCCCTATCAAGACCTTCACCGAAATATTCATCCGGGACCCCCACAGTAAGACCATCGATCTCCTTTCCAACAAAATCAGAAAATACCGGTGTTTCTACATCGGCAGATGTAGAATCCTTCGGATCGTAGCCGGAAACAGCCTCAAGCAGAAGCGCCCCGTCCATTACCGTTTTTGTAACAGGCCCGATCTGATCGAAGGATGATGCGTACGCGACCAGACCATACCTTGACACTCTGCCGTAGGTCGGTTTTATCCCGAAAACGCCGCACATGGACGCCGGCTGTCTGATGGAGCCACCGGTATCCGAACCAAGGGCGGCCACAGCAAGATTGCCCGCGACAGCGCTCGCGGCTCCGCCGCTTGAACCGCCCGGTATTTTCGTGCGGTCATGCGGATTTCTCACTGCACCAAAAAAGGAATTTTCGTTGGATGACCCCATCGCGAACTCGTCCATATTCAATTTACCGCATGGCACTCCTCCATTTTTCCTGAGCAGTGTCACCGAGCTGGCATCGTAGGGTGATACATATTGTTTTAAAATATTGGACCCGCAGGTTGTGGGTGTGTTTACGACGTTGATTATGTCTTTAACAGCTATCGGTATGCCTTTCAGGGCCGTGTTTTCGATTTTCCCGGCACCTTTCAGCATTTCGCCCCCGTCTTTTTTGATATTATCTACATCGAAGCTTATATACGCATTTAAAGGGAGGTTGTCTTTTTTGTCCCGGTCTATACTTGCGGTAACATCTTTAACAATGTCAAAAAAATTTATCTCTTTTTTCTGCAGTAATTTCTGTAGATTTTCGATCGTTGACTCGTTTAAACCCATTATCAGCCTCCTAAACTATTTTCGGGACAACCACGTGATCATCCTGCCAGCGCGGAGCAAGCCGGGCAATGACCGAAGAATCAAAACCTTTCTTCGGATCATCCTCTCTTGTCACGTTTGTAAAACCTAGAGTATGCGAAGTCGGGAGCACATCGTCCAGATCGAGCTCTGCCAGTATATCCATGTAATCCAGGATTTTCCCGAGCTGGATCTCAATCTGTTTCTCTTCATCCGGATCCAACCTGAGACGTGCCAGATCGGCAATCCATTCAATTGTTTTTTTATCGATTTTCATATGAGGTTCCTTTTAAATGCCTAACATGAATCTTTTTCCTTTGTGATCGGCGCGTATTGAAGCATCAGCTTCATCGTTGTTCCGTTGTCAAATTTTATCAAAGCTGATTCCTTTTCCAAATCGAGCACCTTACCGCCCCCGAACTTATCGTGGACGATCCTGCAATTCACGTAAATGTCAGGCACTTTGATCTCTTTTTTTGCAGCAGCAGCGTTTTTCCTGTAAAAGCCAGGCTGCGCTTTTTCCAGTCGGCCGCGGTTTACCCTATGCCCCACGGGTAATGATTGATTATCGATCAATGGACCCGAATGATTAAAATCCTTCTCTTCTTTCATAATAATAATTTCACCCGGGATCTCGTGGATGAACTTTGAAACATCACTTTGAATTTTCCGCCCGTATATCCTCCGGTTTTCAGCAGCTGTCAGAAAAAGCTTCTCCATCGCCCTGGTCATCCCGACATAGCATAGTCTTCTTTCTTCCTCGAGATCACCAAGCCTTTCCCCGGAAAGAAAATGGGGAAAAAGCCCTTCTTCCATTCCCGCCATAAACACAACCGGAAATTCAAGCCCTTTCGCATTGTGAAGAGTAATCAGAAAAACGCTGTTGTTTTTATATTCTTCATCCTCCGGACCGGCCTGGTTGAGGCTCACTTCTTCTACAAACTCCGAAATAGGAGCACCGGTATTGCTTTTTGAGAACTCTTCAACGGCATTGTATAATTCATCAAGGTTTTTTACTTTTTGTTCTTTTTTTTCCGCGATTAGCCATTCGAGATAACCTGTTTGACTGAAAACATACTTCAATAATTGAAGAGGATGCGTTTTATCCACCATGTCTTTCAGCTTAATAAAAAATTTCAGGAAATTCTTAACAAGCGGAACGCGGGACGGCGGGATCTCAAGCTCGACCCCATCCTGATAAAAGGGATAGCCTTTTTCAATAGTCGCATTAACTATGGCATCAATAGTTTTCGGGCCTATCCCTCTGGGAGGTTTGTTGGCGATCCTCCGAAGAGCTATTTCATCCCTGGGGTTTAATACCAGCCTTATATAGGAGATTATGTCTTTTATTTCCTCCCTCGCGTAAAACCTCAGGCTTCCCACTACCGTGAAGGGAATACGCATCTGGGAAAACACAGATTCGAACACCCTGGACTGGGCGTTCATCCTGTAAAAAACAGCAATATCAGAATACGAATAATTATCAAAACCGGTCAGCCTGTTTATCTGCCCCGCAATATAGGATGCTTCGTTGTAATCTGACGACGCCCTGTAAAACTCCAGTTTTTCCCCGTCTCCTTTATTGGTGTAAAGGGTCTTCCCGAGCCTGTCGGGATTTCTGTCGATCAGCCCGGATGAAGCTGTCAGTATTGTTTGATATGACCGGTAATTTTCTTCCAGTTTAATTGTTTTTGTATTTGAATAGTCACTGGAAAAATTTAATATATTCTCGATCCTGGCCCCGCGAAAACCGTAGATCGATTGATCGTCATCCCCCACAACACATATATTCCCATCGGGTAAAGTTAATTTTTTTACAAGAGAATACTGGGCGTGGTTGGTGTCCTGAAACTCATCCACCAGTATGTAGCGGAATCTTTTCCTTAACAACGCAAGCGCATTATTGTTTTGCGATAATCCCAGTGTCAGCCTGTAGATCAGGTCACCAAAGTCCATCAGGTTTTCATTTTTAAGTTTTTCTTCATAAACCCTGTATATGTCAAAAAAGTATGGATCCGTGGAAAAGCTTTCTGAATAAGCGGTATCGGGGTCCAGAAGCCTGTCCTTCGCCCTTTCGATCAAATAGGTGTACTTTTCAGGCTTATAGGTTTCGGTATCGAGATTGATGTCCTTGATAATTTTTCGGACCATGACCTTCTGGTCCTGCTGATCGATGATCGTGAATCCCGCATCTATCCCGAAATGGCTCCCCATGGTCCTCAGCAACCTTGCCGCAGTACTGTGAAATGTCTTTACCCAGATCTCGATATTTTCACCGACAAGGGCCTGCACCCTCCGGTTCATCTCGCTGCTTGCCTTGTTGGTGAATGTGACTGCAAGGATATTACCCGGTTTTACACCGCATTCATTGATGAGATACGCGATCTTGTATGTTATTACCCGCGTTTTACCGCTACCCGCCCCGGCAAGGACCAAAAGCGGTGATTTGTTGTAAAAAACCGCCTCGAGTTGCGCTGGATTCAGGTGCTGTTCATAAGGTATGGCTGGACTCATATTTTCTTCACAGTTCAGGATATGCAGAAGATATAATAAATAATCAAAGCCATCAAGCTTCAAAGATGAAAATTCTTATCAGCTGGAGAACAATGTTTGTGAAGACCGCCGCCAATAGAT
This sequence comes from Spirochaetota bacterium, assembly GCA_011049595.1. Taxonomy (GTDB): domain Bacteria; phylum Spirochaetota; class B62-G9; order B62-G9; family DRHN01; genus DRHN01. Next base: position 13,541 of record DRHN01000519.1, read on the forward strand.
CGTCGAGCATGACGCCCGCACCTGCGCGGACTTTCTGGATGTTTTTGATCGGAAACGGCTTGAGGATGTCAAAAAACCTGAAAAATAAAAATCCCGACGCAAGGTACACAAGCCCTGGCAACCCCGGTAAAAATTTAAACGTAACAAAAGCAACAAGTATACCTGCAATCTCGTCGATCACGATCCTGGGGGAATCTTCTTCGAAAAACACCTTCTTTTGGGCATATCCGGAAACAGCAAACCCGAGGATAACAAAAACAGCGGCCGCTGCATAGTACAACCCGGTTCTCGACAGGAGGACCCACACAGCACACCCCAGCACAGTACCGAAAGTACCGCTGGCAAAGGGTATATACCCGGTAAAAAAGCCTGAAGCAAATAATTTTACAGCAGAATTTAACACCCTTTTTCCTGAAAACCCGAACAGGATTTCACGATTTTTCATCATGTACTGTACAAGAGAAAAAATCGCGAAAATGGCCGAGACGGAAATCAGGATCAGGGGGAGGTAATAAAGAACAGGCCCTCCCCGGGGCCCGACAAGCTGGTTCCAGATTTGCGGTCCCCCTTCGAGATCATATTCGGGTCTGAGGGAAACATATATCTTTTTAATACATAAAAGCGAGAGTATACATATAACTGAAAACATCTGAACCGCAGTTTTGATCTTACCTGAAAACTCTGTTCTAATCTGCTTATTTTTTTTTATCGCGAGCAGCCTGAATATCGTCACAGTGATCTCACGCATCAGAATGACAAGCACCGGCCAGAATGGTACATAAAAATCAGGAAGTATGATGAAAGAAATAAACGCACCGCCGGTCAATATCTTGTCAGCGAGAGGGTCGAGAAACTCGCCAAGTTTTGAATGTGTATCAAACTTTCGCGCAAAATATCCGTCAAAATAATCACTTATTGAAGCGGTTATAAAAATAAGCAGAGCCGCAAAACCTGACAGGACGCCCTTCCCAAAAAGAGCATATATAAAAAATGGTACGAGGATAACACGGAAAAGTGTTATAATATTTGCAGCCTGGAGTCTTATTTTATCTTTGTATCCCATTCCTTTCTTATAATAAATTAATTGACCGGTAATGAGAAGTTTTTAATACGATCCAGGGGACAAAAATTACGGTCAGGCTACATGGCTTTGTTCCACATTTTCTCTATTCTTCTTCATCGTCCTCACCGGAGAGCTCAAAATCCGGAAATTCGTGGAAACACTCGGGGCAGCGCCAGTCCGCGAATTCGAGGATAAAACCGCACTTGGGGCATTTTACAACGGTTGATTCTTTTTCAACTTTTTTTTCATCAATGTTAAACACTTTCACCGAAATATCTTTAATACTTTCAAGGCTGCTGGATATTTTTTTGACTTCGTCTTCTGAAAGCCTTTTCACTTCGATCGTATCCGTCTGATCAAAATAATCTTTTAGTTCTTCCTCGTCTTTCTTTAAATAACCTTTCACTATTTCGATAACGGAATCTTCCTGATCGGGATCCAGAATGTCAGATATCTCAACACAAAAAACTTTCTTTTTTACCGGCATAATTTCCATCCTTGTCTTAAATTAATTGCATTCACGCGCCTGCCTCACTTACTGCCTGATCATCAATACCAAGCGCCCTTTCACGTTTTCTTGAAACGACAACGCAGATCCAGATGCTTATTTCATACATAATCAGAACAGGGACTGCAAGCATTACCTGGCTTATGACATCAGGGGGAGTTAGAAAAGCAGCGAGAATAAATATCGCTACCACCGCGTATTTTCTCCCCTTTTTAAGGGTTTGCGGCTGGACCACCCCTATTTTTGACAGGAATAAAACTACCAGCGGCAGCTCAAACATCAAACCGAAGGCCGTGACCATTTTCCCAAGAAAACCTATATAAGCGCTGAGCGTGATCATCGGGGTGATATTCTCTTTTGAAAACGAAAGAAGGAACTTGATCCCAAGCGGAAGCACTCCTTTGAACGCGAATGAAGCCCCTATTAAAAAGAGCACGTAAGAGACCGGCCCGAAATATATTATATATTTCCTCTCGTTTTTCTTGAGCGCCACACCGACATATTTCCATACCTGGTAAAGAATAAAAGGCATAGAAGCGATCAAACCGGCAAGAATTGACAGTTTGATGATCACAAAAAAAGCTTCGGTGGGGTTTATAAAAACAAGGCTTTCGATATTTCCCGCCTTTATGACAAACATAAGTATCCTGTCAATGAAGGCGTAGGCTGCACCCGAGGTTACTGCCACACTTATCAATATAAAAAAAATACGGCGGCGAAGCTCCGCAAGATGCTCCACAACACTTAAAGATTTATCTTCCATATCAAACTTAAGGTCTTTAATTTGTCTTGCTGAACAGTATACTATCCCAATTATGTCTGTGTCAATTACTATTGTTTTTACATTCCGTAAATATTTCAAAATCCCATGACATAAGACCCGCGGCGTGATATTTTGTTTTCGAACAAAAAACCAATTTGGTCGAATAGACCTACATTACGTACAAGCAAGATGGTTCGACGGACAAATAGCAGGAGTTTTGTACGGGCTATATAACACATGCCTTATAGCTCAATCTTTTCCAGGTCCTTTTCCGCCCTGAATGTTTCCGGCTTCCCTGGATCAATAATCACAAGGGCATCGGCAAACTGTTCTTCGTCATAATAGAGCTTAAGACCGCAGGCATCATGTACTCTTACCGGGGCTGCTTTTAATTCATATGACAGGATCAGATCCCTGAAGCTATCATCATTTGATACTATTCCCCATGTAGAAATGCCCGATAAAACAGTTACCTTACCTGTTGAAAGTGATACTTCCTCAAGAAGTTTTCGATATTGCAGGTAGAGATATAACTGCTGCTTTAAGCTCAAATGAAACAGCAGCGAACGCAAAGGGTTAAATGCAAAGGCATGCCAGAAATATTTTATATTCTTATTGTAACTTACCAATCCCCTGTTTGAGCCGAACAACAGTGCCATTCCGACAATCTCTTCATCGATTTCAGATACAAGGCGATGGATAGTTACAGATAGTCCTTATCTTTTACAACAAGGTCATTGAAGTGTGTCTTATAAAAACCCCGATCTCTTGACAAGAGAAAATCAGCGTGAGTAAGGGCATTTGCACCGATTATAAAGTCACTAATTATATGCTGCCTGTGGGAAATAGTGTTGCCGCAGCCCGGGCAGCTGATTGATAGCTTTTTTCCGCACCCTGAGCACTGCAAAACATTTGTTCGTTTTAATGCGTATTCCTTCCAGCGCTCCCCTGCAATAGAAAGGGATATCCTGCTGGAAGGCTGTATCTGGATACCTGTATCGTCAAGGAATCGTTCTAAATCTTTCGAGGAAGGAAATTGCGAAGCAAGTTCCGAATACACAATTTCACAAATTAATAATTTACCCATTTCTTTATACTTTTCAACAAGGATTTTTGACTGCAATATATATTTTTCATCGGGGATAAGGATATCCAGGAGAATATTTGTATCAATAGCTGTAGTCATTTCCCTCTCAAATCATTAACTATTTTATCTGAGGTAGTGCCCTTTTTTATTTTCAAATATCCGACCCAATTATCAAAGGGAGATTCTTTCATTACTTTCCTGATAGCAAATGTGTCACCACTTTCCGAAAAGAGTATTTCTTCTCCAGGGGATATCCCAAGTTTTTCTCTGACCTTTTTTGGTATTGTGATTTGGCCTTTTGAGGTCAGTTTTGCAGTTATCATTTCTCTTTCCTTTTTACAGTAAGGAAAATATATCCTTACTGTAAATGTAAGGCATTTCGCTTATAATGTCAACACATTTGGAAATCATATTAAACCTGTAGGTTAATTACTGCGGGAACATTTATCCCTTTCAATTTTACCTCTACGGGGTAACATTGAAACGGGTTGGTACTGAAAGGACCGGATAGTGCATTAGGGAGAGGTCACGCTTGACCTGGAAAAAAATATATAATTGAAGTGGAACATAGATTGGTTTATCGGGTTGAATGTAATGAATTGCATATAGTTAAGTGCAGATTTAATTATTGATGGCCCTTTCTGAGATTATTATCCAGAGAGATTCGATATTGCGAAAAAGCGTACCCCGGAGGGTGCAGTCTTTATACCTGCCTTACTCTTTCATAACCACCGCTATATCCTCATATTCCCTTTTCTGTTCCTCCAATTTTTTAAGGGATTTTCCCACTCTTTTTTTCTCTTTCTTAATCTTATCCTTTCCCGATTCCATCCCGTGCATCCCTTCTTCAAGATTAACCCTTTCATTCTGTTTCTTCTGTATCGGCTTATTCAACTTCATTGAAAGTTCATTTATTGGAGGCATGATATTATTAGCTGACTGCTCGCTCCTATCAGACAGCACACGCCATATCTTTTCGATAAGGGAGAGATTAATATTCTTACGGATTTCCTGCTGTTTGAGCCTATCAATATTCCCTACCTCCTTCACTGGAAGGGCGAACTCTATCCTCTTCTCTATCATTGACTGTTTATTAACTATCCAGAATTCCTCGTACAATGATTTAAAACTATCGGTTATTATGCCATATGCAAAGCCACTGCCCATACCCCTGATAACTGAACGCAGAAGCTCGTCATGATAATTCTCGATCAAATTCTTCGTTTCGGGATGGCGCTTTATATATGCACCAAGCAAATCCTTATAGCTCACCTCAGGGACATTTTTTATCCCGCTCATGTTTGACAGTAGATTATTGATCTCTTCTGCTTCGATGTTTCTCCCCGTTCTCTCATATGCCTTTTCCCAAATCTCTTCCATCTTTATGCCCAGTTCACCGGCAATAGTCTCAATATCAGAAAGCTGTCTGGTGATATCCGGATTTCGAAATATCCGGTCAATCTCCGGATATCCTGGATCGCATCCATTGTTTTCTTCAACAAACGAAAGATACCCGGCATGATCGGCCTTCTTCCTTGAAAGAAGCCTTATTGTGTGCCAGATAAAAATGTGCTTACCACCCCTGTCATTAACTATCTCAACCAGCCGTGCAAGTGAGCCTGCAATTATGGGGTCCTTTGCCTGCGACACCTTCCGGGCAAAAAATCCGCATAGATACAACCCGGATTCTGTATTTAATAGTGATGTAATAATTTTAAGATAAGACTTAATCTCCGTAATAAAATCATAGCTCTTGAAACCTTTGTTCCTTCTTGCTGCCAGCGATCTGTCGATATCATAACTGCACAGGTTGATATCAACGCTCAGGTTTCCCCATGCCCTGACATATCTCTTCTGAAGAACATAATCCCTC
>DRHN01000520.1 GCA_011049595.1 Spirochaetota bacterium
CCGAGAGTTGATACTATTACCTCTTTCGCCACAAATCCTGTTAACAATGCCACACCTTCGCGCCAGCTGAAACCAAGAGGCCTGAAAACCGGCTCTAACGTTCTCCCTATCCTGCCTATAAACGAGAAAGAGATCATCTCCTGCATTTTTTCCCCTTCAGGGACCACGTTCGCGATATCTTTTTTTACAGGGAAAGCGCCTAAAAACCAAATCACGATGGAACCCACAAGAATAACTTTCCCCATTTTCCGGATAAAAATGACCGACCTATCCCACATGTGTATCATCACGGATTTTAAGGTTGGGACTCTGTATGGAGGAAGCTCCATGACAAAGGGCTCGCTTTCACCGCGGAACAGGGTTTTTCGAAAAAGCCTTCCTATAAGGAGGGCCGCCAGAATACCGACCACATATAAAGAAAATATTACATTCCCGGCACTTTTTCCAAAGAAGGCCCCTGCAACCAGCACATACACCGGCAGACGAGCGCTGCAGCTCATCAAAGGATTGATCAGTATTGTCAGGATCCTGTCGTTTTTGTTTTCCAGGGTGCGCGTGGACATTATCGCAGTCACGTTGCACCCGAATCCCATGATCATCGATATGAACGATTTGCCGTGAAGGCCTATCAGGTGCATGACCCTGTCCGTAACAAAAGCGGCCCTGGCCATATACCCCGTGTCCTCAAAAAGACTGATCATTAAAAAAAGAAGGAGGATGTTCGGTAAAAAAACGGCCACACCCCCTACACCTCCGATAATACCGTCTATCAACAGGCTTCTGAAAAAACCCCCGGGCAGGATAAACATCAGCCCGCGGCTTATAAAATCGACCCCGATCTCGATCCAGTTCATGGGAAAAGCGCCGACCTTAAAAGTCACCTGGAACATTACCCATAAAAAAAACATCAGGACCGGGATGCCGAGATATTTATTCGTAAGGACCTTGTCGATCTTTTGGGAAAAATCAACCCCTACATTTCCTTTGAAATCAACACTCTCCTGCAGCAAACCGCTTATAAATCCGTACCGCTGGTCCGCTATCAGATCTTCCGGAGCATCGTTAAAGACCATGCTCAAATGTTTACGGGATTTATCCGCCTGTTTCATAATGGAAGCGAAATGGCCGGATTCTTTATTCAGTTTTTCCTTCATGTCAGGATCATTTTCAAGAAGTTTAACGGAAAGCCATCTAGTCGAATACTGTGCCGACAGACCGGCATCTTTTCTAACAGTATTCTGGATCTTTTTGATCTCCTCCTCCAGTTCATTCCCGTAGGCAACATGGATATGCCGGGATTGCTGGTCCTTATCCTCATACACATGTATAACAGTTTCAAGTATCTCGCTGATACCCACACCCCTGTTTCCCACAGTGAAAATAACAGGCCCCCCGAGCAGAGATCCGAGTTTCTCCCTGTCTATATCTATTCCCTTTTTCCCCGCCATGTCGGCCATGTTCAGGACAAAGATATTTTTTTGGCCCATTTCTATCATCTGGACCGCAAGGTAAAGATTGCGTTCGAGATTTCCGGCATCGATTATGTCTATGACCACATCGGGTGTTTCATATACGATAAAGTTTCTCGCTATTATTTCTTCCATCGAGTATGCAGACAGGCTGTATGTACCGGGGAGATCCACGAAAACAATGCTGTAACCTCCGTAATCAACCACCCCCTCTTTTTTTTCTACCGTCACCCCGCCCCAGTTCCCGACCTTCTGCCTTGAACCCGTAAGCTCATTGAATATCGTGGTCTTTCCGGAATTCGGGTTTCCTCCTATAGCGACGACTATCTCTTTCATCTCATTTTTATCCTGTGTGTTTTTTCAGAAACCGCTATGGGAAAAACAGAATTAGTTCTTGGTGATAAATCACCAATTCAATAATTAGTTCTATTTAACTCTTTTTATTCAATTAATTAATTATCTTGAAATTACTTCTATTACTAAAAAAACATGAATTGTTCACCAAGAACTAATTATTCCGGCTTGCTCATAATGATAAATTCGGCCTCTCTCTTTCTCAAACTCAGGTGGTAGCCTTTAATTATTATCTCGATCGGGTCCCTGAGGGGAGCGTATTTTTCGACGAACAGCTCTGAACCCCTGAGTAACCCCATCTCAAGTATACGCTTTTTAAACTTCCCCTCGCCCTTCACCTCAACGATCACACCCTTCTGCCCTTCTTTGTAATCCCTCAATGTAAACCTGATCTTTTTATTCATGTCCTGGCCGGCGCTTTTTACATAAATTTTTGACGCCATTCCCCGGCCCAGCCCGAACTGGCCCCCCATGACAGAAAGCCTCACAGGTCCCCGCCCTTTGGAAGAGGCAAGTACCTCCAGGTCAACGCCCGGATAAATCCCCAGGCCGGCTAATTTTTTTATAAATCCTCTGCTTCCATCGATCGACACGACCTTGTAATTGCCGTTTTCAACTTCATTCGCCCTGCAAACTGACCGCCCATTGTCCATTTATTTTTTCACCGTGATTAGATATGTCTAACATTATGAATGATACCTAATTGTAATAGAAAAATCAAATATTTTCTGCCCGGACCGGGCATTTCCTTAAAAATATTGTAAATACTTGAAAATCGAAAAATTTTGTAATAGAATAAATATAGAAGAATAAAATGTATTTCCGATAAGGAGTCTGCTAAAATGAATAAAAAAATACTTTATATGCTGATAATCTTTTGTTTTTTTCTTCTTTCCGCTCCCCTGATTTTTGCCCAGGAACAATCCGAAGATCTTACCTTCAGAACACTGTCTGTTGACTGGTATCAGCACGCAGGTGCCGGGGTTAAACTTCAGTATAGGAGCTTCACAGGCGAACCGGTAATTCTTTACCTTCCCATGAGTTTTTACAGAAAATCATACCGCTTTGTCGAATCACCAAAATATGTTGGTGATCTTCAGGGTCTTCCTGTTCTCCTGGTGCACATGAATGGGCCGGAGGTTGTCTTCATAGATGTCTACACGCGGTATATGCAGGCGGACGGCATTCCCTCGGAGTTCGATCAGGAGGATTTCGACAACTTTGCGGCAGCGAAGGAAAAGGGTACCATAGAATTGATCTTCCATTAATTATCCTTAATGTGGTATATTAATGCTGTGTTCCAGCCTCGACACTTCTGGTATCAGGATGACATCGGGTGCAAAATAACCTTATATATTTCCTATGGATCCTTGTCGACCTCAGCCTTCTTCTTGCAGGGTTTATGCTCTGGGGCAAATAC
>DRHN01000521.1 GCA_011049595.1 Spirochaetota bacterium
CCCGATCATCAGTGCACTGAGCCGCAAGGATCGTGGCAATAAGAAGCTGGAATGGTGTTTCATAATCTAACAGTGCCCTGGAGTCCGGGTGCTCAAGTTTCAGTTTATCAAATATCTCGTGGGTCCTTTTTCTTTTATCATCTTTTCTTTCTATTTCTAAAGAATTCATCTATCTCCCCTGCCGTCATGCTGTTCAGAAGCCCCTTTTTACTGACCCACGCCTTTCTGGCCATGATCAGGCCGTATTTTATATCTTTAAAACCGTCGATCGAATGAGCGTCCGGGCCGAGGGAGATTAGTACGCCCCTCCGGGATGCTTTTATTAAATATTGCCATCCCGGGTCCAGCCGGTAGGGGTTGCAGTTGTGCTCAAGCACAACCTGTTGAGCTGCAAGAGCTTCAAGAATTTTTTCTTGATCGTATTGGTAACCCTCTCTTGACAGGAGCAGCCGGCCGCTTATATGGCCCAGAATAGTGACGTACGGATTTTTGATCGCTGTCAAAAGCCTTTCGGTAGCCTCTTCGGTCCCCATCGATAGTTTTGAATGGACCGAGGCGATCACGAAATCCAGCTTTTTAAGGGTATCGTCAGGATAATCAAGGCTCCCATCAGTAAGGATATCAGACTCGATTCCGCAGAATATTTTAAAAAACGAACGCCCGCCGGAGCCGAACTCACTGTTTAGCTGTTTCACTTCTTCGATCTGCGCAAGAAGTCTCTCATTTGACAGCCCGTTCGCGTAAAAAGCTGACCTTGAGTGATCGGAAAGACAGAGATAACTGTAGCCCTGTTTCACACACTCCCTTGCAAGAATTTCGATACTGTGGGCTCCGTCAGAGAAGTTTGAATGGACGTGTATCATGCCTTGAATATCAGAGTCTTTTACAAGTTCGGGCAGTGTCCCCTGCTCCGAGGCTTCGATTTCGGCCCCTCCTTCACGTATCTCGGGTGGAATAAATCGAAGTCCGATATGGTTATATATGGTTTCTTCTGTCTCTATCTCAAGCGCGCTTTCACCTTTAAAAATACCGTATTCATTCATTTTGAGTCCCATCCGTTTAGCGCGTGACCTGAGGATGGTGTTGTGCTCTTTTGAGCCTGTGAAGTGCTGGAGGGCTGCGGGGTATGATTCGTTTTTTATTATTCTGAAATCTATCTGGAGCCCTTTGCGCCTGATTGAAACTTTTGTCGGGCCCGCTCCTATTACGTCTTTCGTGCCGGGGTCCCCGTCCGCGAGGCTAATGAGGGTTTTATTGATTATCGTATCTTCAATATTTCCATCAGGTACAAGGACTATATCAATGTCCTTGAATGTGCTCTTTCCCCTTCTGAGACTTCCAGCGATGGCTATTTTAACAAAAATATTCGATGATTTCAGGATCCCGGCGACATCATTTGCCGTTTCAAGGGCATCAGAAAAAAGGTGTTTGTCTTTGTACAGTTTTTTTAAATCGATTCCTCGCAGGATCTTTTCCTGGCTCTTTTGTCCGAAACCTTCAAGAGTCTTCAGCCGGTTTTCTTTACAGGCGTATTCAAGCTCGCCTATATCCGAGATCTCCAGTTTATCCCAGACGGCCTTTACTTTTTTTGGCCCCATGCCGGGTATTGTCAAGAGCTCCTGAATACTTCCGGGGAATGATGATTTTAATTCTTCAAGTACCGTTGAGTGTCCATTTGCTATGTATTCGAGGATGACCTCTTCAACACTTTTCCCTATCCCTTTTATTTCCCTGAGTTCACCTTTTTCCACGAGGTCTGCAATTTCTGCCGGGTTTGTTTCGACACTCCGCGCTGCCTGTTCAAACGCGCGCGCTTTGAACGGATTTTCTCCTGAAAGTTCTTTGTAAACCGCGATATTTTTAAGAATTGACGCGATTTCTTTGTTATTCATTTTTAATACACAAGATCCAGTTTGTCGATCTCTGTCTGAGCTATATTAAGGATATCTTCGGGGTCTTCCCCGTTGATCATGATCTCTTCCAGCGCTTTTTTTATAATATTATCAACATTTGAAAAACCTGAAGCCGGATTGAATACCTCTCCTTTTTCGAGGTCAATGGCCGATGTCATATGATTGGGGTTGTCCTCATAAAATATGAGAAGATCAAATGATTTTTTTACGCTTGTTTTAATTGAAGGACTCCCGGTATGAGTGTGCCATTTTATTGCATTTTCGTAATCAACAAGATATTCAACAAATTTAAAAGCATCCTTTTCCCTCTTTGGATCGGACGCAAGGATGGCAAGGCAGGTACCTTCGATAGTAGGAGCAGTTTCTTTTCCCCCGGGCAAATTCCAGACATTTAAATCATAAGGCAGCTTTGACTCAGTGTGCACAAGCTTCAAGCTGGAAGCCAGCATAATCCCCAGATTTCCGCTTAAAAAAAGACCCTCTCCCTCATCGACTGTTATCTTGGCAGGCATGATCTTGTCTTTATACACAAGCTGCTGTAAAAAACGCATCGCCCCGATAACTTCACCGGTATTTATCTCTATTTTTCCGTTTTCGATGACCGGTCTTCCGGTGTAGCTCTGGGTGAAAGAAATAAACTGTGCGGTTGTTTCCAATGGAATATAAAGTCCCCATTTGCCGCGGCTGTTTTTCTTGATTTTTCCGGCAATTGCGGCGATTTTTTCCCATGACATGGGAATTTCATCCTGTCTTACTCCCGATATTCGTATGATATGCTGATTAACAAAAAGGATACCCACATTGTAGGAAAAAGGCATTCCGTATGTTTTGTTTTCTATGGATACTGATTTCCAGATCTTTTCGGGGATATCCTCATATATTTTATCTGGGATAAAAGGCGTTATATCGACGATATAACCATTTTCCTGCAGTGAAGGTAATAAATGAACGGGCACCTGCACTATGTCGGGCAATTTCTCCTGGGAAAAAAGTTTCAAATATAAATCCTCTTCATTCCCCTGGAATACACCTTTTACGGGTGTTTGCCTGTTGTTTTCGTTGAAAGCGGTGATCAGCGAGTTTAATACATCTTTATTGTAAAGGCCGATAGAGTGCCAGAATTTTATTTCATCCAGATCCCGCCCCTCCCTTTCTTTTTTTGAAGCGAAAGCAATCGTGGCCGCGATAAAAAAAACAGCGAAAAATATAAGGACAGGGAATGAGCAGGTTTTCGATATTTTTTCACCCACGGATAAATACCCTCATATATTCCGGTAGCATTTCAGCTATTTTTAAATAGATCTTGGTGACAACTTCGACCACGACTAAGTCGGGCAAGCCCGACAACTCCGGAGTTTTACCCGGCGTAGTCGCCAAATAACTCTATTGAGCCGTTTCACCGCGACTAATCTCAAAGTTACTTACATTGATAAATAGCATGGATTCTTCACCAAGAACTAATTATAATATAACGATATATGGGAGAGATAAATATAAATTTTATAAATTCGATAGCAGATCTTATTGTGCTTCTTGATAAAAAGTATCCAAAAAAAGCCTCGTTAGAACTGGTCGGTAACAGGTATAATTTAAATCGTGACGAGCGATTGATCCTCTACAGAGGAGTATTTGACACCGCGGGAAGCAACAGGAGAAAGAAGAAGCGGTTGGATCTTTTACACGCGGGAGATACCGCCGATTTGAATATTAAATGTTTAATACTCGATGGGTATAATATACTAATATCTCTTGAAAGCTACCTGAAAGGGATGATCATTTTCCGTGCTCTGGATGGGTATGTCAGGGACGTATCCGGTGTGTACGGCTCCCACAGTTTTAGCGGTTATACCGAAAGAAGTGCCGGACTGCTTGCCGATTTTATAAAAGATTTAACAGAAAAATTCGATTCTCGACCGGATGTGTCTGTATATCTGGATTCGCAGGTGTCAAAAAGCGGAGAACTTTCCATGTATATGCGGGATTTGTTTAAACGGGAACATATTTCTGCGGAAGTTGCGGCAATAAAAAATCCTGACGCTGTTATCGTTGAGCTGAGCAGACGTTGTGCAAATTCCCTGACAGCTACTTCCGACACAGTGCTCATTGATGAAGTCGGGCGTGTAATTGATATTCCCGATTGTATTATCCGGCAGGTATTTGGGACAGCACCATTGGACCTGAACACTCTGCTTTTGTCGAAAAAAGTAAAAAAATCCGGTTGAAAAACTGAAATTATTAATATTTACGATATACTGTAACTGTGTAAAGTGTAAATATCTAATTAATATCAAGTAAATAACCTCTATGGCATATGCCTTTTTTACTGAAGATAACAGATGAATTGTAATTTTCTATATTGTTAAAAGCCTCTCCGTTTGAGCAGGAAATGTGGATTTTTTTTAAGGAAAAAAGTGTATGGTCCGTGATATTGATAAAACCAGGGAAAAAGTAGGAATCGACAAGCTGAGCATGAAAGAGCGGGACGGTTTGTTCCGGCAGTTTGTTGAGCATGGAGGCAAGATTGAATACAAAATAAATAGAAACCTGAGCGGACAAATGGCCAACCGCTGCAAGTCCGGCCCTTTGAAAGTATCAGAAAGTCCCGGTCCGGCCCTGCAAGAAAATAGAAAATCGCAGCAGGGTCCCGTAAATGACTCTTCACAAAATAGAATATATGATAGGATAAAATTACAGAGGCCGGTTAATAAAAACAGACTGGCCGATCTGTTGATTTTAGGTTTTAAAGGATTTATGCTCAAGGTAACAACATTCGGCGGTAAAAAAATTACGCACAGTTTTATAAAAGAGTTTCATGAACAGATACGATGGTATTTTGAGGAAATTTCCGTAACCCTTAGTTCCATTCTGGAGAATGAGCCTGCTGTTGTTGAGCAGATAAAAAGAATGTCCAAAGGAGTAAACAGCATTTTCTATGAAGTTTTAGTGCGGCTCACCGCACTTTATGACGAAACGGAATTTTTAAAGATCGCGGTCGTGTTTTCCAGGAAAAAGATCCCTTCCGATATTTACATGAAGATTTTCAAGCAATTTTTTAAGAAACTTTATATACTCGCCCAGTTTAAAAATGTTTGTAAAACTTATGTGGATAAAGCGGTTGTACTAAAAGGTGTCAACAACGATATCACCCGGCATGTTGTTTTTACGGTCAACAACCAGCTTAATAAAGATATGGACGTGCTTTTCGACGATTTTCTTAAAAAGTTCCATATTATTCTTTGCAGGATGGCGCGTTCATACTATCCCCTGTTTTCTCAAGAATTCAACGATTTTTTGGATATTTCCGCGAAAGACAGGCTCGGCTACATAACCCGGATGGAAAAGAAAAAGAAAAAAGAAGAGTTTTACGATCGATCGTGTACGATAAAGAACGGTAAGACGAAAGAAAATAAAATAGTAAAGATCCCTGAACATATAAAAAAGGAAATTCCCGTAATAAGGAACATTATCGAAAAGTATGAGGACGATCGTCACTATGACCTTAAATGCCCGATCAGGGTCCTGGACAAAGAGGACACCATGTACAACGCTGTTGTGCTGCTGGATATATTTGACATGCGATACTCGTTTCTACTGTCATCGAGCAAAACCCATTACAATATTGATTACCGCGATCGGCGAAAGATAAACATAAAGGAAGAATTAAATCATTCGTATCTTCTCTTTAATGAAGCGTGGGATGAGGCGAAAGGTTATGTTGGTATAGTAAAAGAAATAAGGGATGTGCAAAATAACGGCAGATTGACAGTATATCAAAGGTCTGTTTTACTGGATACCCTCGTTAAAAAGAAAACTATTTCAAGAAGAAACATGAACAAAAGGGTTACAGATGTAATGAAGACGATAGAAAAGATAATGGAAACTGTGATACTGGATTATGATTCCGATAAGAGGCTCCTTCAAAACCCCGATGAAATACTCATGTTTGACGAGAAAATCGACAGGGGAAAAAGTTCTGACGGGAAAAGGGTGATCGATGCGATCACCGAAGCATATCTTTTTTCCGCTGTGTTCCCCTATGCCACGGGCAGCGGTGAAAGTAATGAAAATGAACACCCCAATGAGGCTGGTATTGATTTAAATGGGCATCAAATCATTATCCACCCGGCTGCAGTAGTAAAATCGGCCTCCTGATTTTTTCTCCAACCCCGCAATTATTATTCGGATTAAGTTTCGCCGGCCTTATAACAATTGACATAACTCTTGATGCCGGTTATCATATGTTTATTGAATGACGTGCTGGCATGCAAATAGGCGCTTAATAACAATTTCCTTGCTTTTTTGGCAAGGAAATTTTTCCAATCAAGAATGCGGCTTGTCCGCATTAGGGGGCTAATGATATGAATGCGCGTAAAATAATTTACCGGGTGTTTAAAAAATCCTGGTTTATTTTTGCTTTTGCGATATTTTTTAATTCCGGTTTTGCCCTCGAAACGGAAGAGCGTATTGTCGCTTCGTTTGACATCATAAGAGCTACAGGACGTGTCAAAGTATTTCTTAAACCGGGGAAAAGCGAGCGGTTGAGAATCGAAACCCGGGGGGTCGAGATCAGCAAGGTTTTTACCGTGATTGACGGAACAACTTTGAAAATATATATCCAGAAGGGTTTTATAGATGATAACATTGATGTGAAAGTTTATGTGACCTATAAAGTGCTTCGGGAAGTCCATTCAAGCGCGCTTGCGGATATTCAGGCGGAATCGGCTATTAAAGGGGATAAGCTTGTCGTGGATGTGAACAGTAAAGGCCGGGCGAATGTAAAAGTAGATGTCAACACTCTTGAGCTTATGGTTTCAGTTTCAGGCGAACTTGAAATTTCAGGAAAAACAAAGATCCAGAATACGAGAGTTAACTCGGATGGAAAGTTGAAGGCATTTAATTTACAGTGCGAAAAAACCTATATCAAGATAAATACTGCGGGAATAGCTGAAGTGAGAGCGGGTGAACTGCTCGATGCAACAGTCCACACGGGGGGCAACCTCCGGTATAAAGGAAACCCTTCCAAAGAAACGATCAAATCCACCCTGGGAGGTACGGTTACAAGGCTCGCTGATTGAGTTAATTTTTTTAAATCCGGTCCGCTATCTGAAAACAATACCCTGCGTGTAGACCCACCCCTCTCTGCCGTCCGTGAGTGAAATTAGAAGCCACTCTTCCCGCGTTTCTAAAAGTTTTGTTGCTGTTCCTTCGTGAAGGACGAATAAAACACCGCTTTCCGCGATAGGTGCCGTCATGACCTCGATCTCTTTTTCCACCACAATTCCTTTCGGGTGTTTTTTTTCGTTGGACTGGTAGAAAAATGAGGCGGTTGAAAAAATAATGAACACAACGGCGCACAGAACAAAATACTTCTTCAATATATGCCTTTTATAGGGACTGAATAAATAAAGGTAGCTAAGAGCAATGAGAACGGTGAAGACAAACAGTTCGATGAAAGCTATGTTGCGCAGATTTAGGTATGAGTATATCTCCCGAAGAATTTTAAAAAAATTTTCGTTGTACAGGGGGAGGACCCTTTCTTTCAAGGACCTTTTTGCATACTCCAGGTTTTCCCTGGTTTCCCTGTCAAAAGATCTTAAGGCCAGAGCTTTCTCGTAATAGAGAATAGCGTAGCCTGGTTCCCCCAGTTTAAAGTACGTGTTGCCGAGATTGTAGTATAACTGGGGATTTTTCACTCCCCTTTCAATAACTACAAGATAGTTTGAAAGGGCTGACTGGAAGTCATTTGAAGCGTAATGCTGATTTGCTTTATTATAAATATCCACTGCTTCAAGGCCGGGGTTTTCTCCCCGGCCCTGAACGGTTTCAGTAAAAGAGCGCTGCCCGTTTTCATCTATCGGTTCCTGGCCGTAGGATATGCAAAAGATACTCAGGAAAAGCACAAATAAAGCAAGAACCTTGGAATTCATGTAATTTTATTTCCTTTCTGCTGCCTGAGGTCGGGATGTTTCCATATTGTTTATCGCGGACATGACCTTTTCATGCAGATCGTTGACTTTCTGGCTGTAGCCCGCGTTCCAGGCTGAAAATTTTAAAAGAGTGCACTGTTCGATCAGGTTCAGAATATCTTTTTCAGCCTCCCCGTTTATTGAAAAACAGTCCTCAAGCAGGCTTCTTGCATTTTTGATGGTTATTTCCTGCGGAGTTTTCCCGCACTTGTAAGCGATATAAGTAGATAGAGCCTGATAGATGAGAGCAATTGTGGCGGAATAATTATTCTGTTCTATTGTGCTCCCCGCCTCTTTTAGTATATTCATTGCGATAGAACGGGCCCTTTTTTTCTTGAAAAGGTTTTCGTCCTGTTTCAGCTTTTCCCTTTTCAGCTTGATGAAAAAGAGGATCCCCGTGATCGATGCAAGGAAAAGGTGATACAAATAAAACACGGGACTTCGAAAAGGGTTTTTTGAAATATTCTTAAGTTCTTTCAAATTTTGTTTTATAAAGTTGAATCCGCCTTCCGCGAATTCTCTTTTTGAAGTCAGGATAGTTTTTTCCTGGTGAATATCGGCCCCTGTTACATTTATGCGGGCCGGTTCTGCCACGGCGTCAGTATAACTGCCGGTGCCTGTATCAAAATACATGAAGTTTTCAGCACTTATTTCAAGGACCCCGCTTTCTTCGGGTATTATAGTGTATTCAAATTTTTTTATAAAACTAACTTTGTCCTTTTCTCCAATTTTATCGATTTTTGTATCCGATAAATACATCCTGCCCCTTTTGGACATCAGCAGCTCAGGGTCGGAAATTGTGTTCAAGTTCCCGGTACTTTTAAGCGTGAGGTAGAAAGTCGTGGATTCACCCGTGTTCACGATGCTCTCCCGCCTGGAGATACTGGAACTCAGGTCGCCGACTATATAGGAAAATGCTTTCCCTGTGTTATTTTTTGGGAGCGGGTTCACGGTTATTGTTATCGGGTTGCTTTCGATCAGAAAATGGTAAGGTCTTCCGAAAAAGCTGAACAGGTCATCGTTTTTTGCTATAACTGTTGTTTCAAGCTCGAGAGGGTTTGGAGAATATGTTCCCGGCCCAATGGCAAAGAGCGCTACTTTTTTTAATAAAGTTGTCTCGTACTGTTTTCCCTCATAAACTTCTTTTTTGTGCTCCAGCCGGGTTGCGTTGTATATATCTTCTTTAAAAAATCCCGAAAAATCCGGGCTGCCGCTGAGAGCGATACTGTCAATATCAAGCCTCGAAAATAGAGTGTATGTGAGTACAAGCTGCTCACTTTCAAAAACCGTGTTTTTTTCAGGTCTTGCCAGTATAAATATCTCTTCTTTTAGCTTGTCGATATCAATGGCTTCTTCTTCCGGAAGCAGAGCGCTGCTGCGGGGTTTTATTTTCCCTTCAACAACAGTTATTGTGATGGGGTCTGTTTTGTATTCAACGCCTTTATATTTGATCGTGACCGGCCCTATAAAAAAAATGCCTTTTAAGTTCGGCTGTACCAGATAGGTACGCGTGATGGTCTTTGTGCGCTTTGTTTGCCCGTTTACAATAGAAATACTGGTCTGACTTTTCGTGCTCTCGCTGAGTACGGTAAACGCTCCTAATTCGGGCAGCAGGAGGTTCGGGACCCTTGCCGTTCCTTCAATATCTACGGTAACTGTCAGGTTTATGGTGTCCAACAGCCCCACTTTTACAGCATCCACGGAAGCGTGAATGTTCACGATTTCATCGGACGGATACGCGTTGCCCTGCGCGTAGAGAAAATATGCGCAAAACAGGATGAGTATAAGTAAAAAGTTACCAGTCTTTTTCATTCTGGGTCCGGCCTATTCTGTATTTTATTATATCGTTTATGATATTCGTCTGATCTGAGTTGAGCGCGTTTATCAACCTCTCAGCTTCTTCCTGAGTAAGATCTTTTTCGTTCGGCACATCATTGTCAGATGTTTTTTCCTGCTCTATATTATTTTCCGTCTGCTCATTTTTATCACTATTTTCAAACGGTTTTTCCGTGCCGTTCGGTTCCTTCTGGTTTTCGTTACCCTCCGGCCCGCTTTCGGTTTCGTCCTCCTGTTCTTTTTCCTGCATTTTTTCCAGCGTAAGCTCCAGGTTGTACTTTGTGTTCAGATCAACCGGGTCGATTTCGAGCCCTTTCATATAGTTTTCAGCAGCCTTCGGGTAATCACCAAGTCGAAAGTAGGTGTTGCCTAGATTAAAAAACACATCTGCCTTATTTTTATCGTTTTTTGTGTATTGAAGGGAATCTGTAAATGATTCAACTGATTTATAATAAGCTTCCATTTTGTAATAGGAGACACCTGCGTTGAAAACAGGTTCAGGGACTTTATCGTTCATACCTTTACTTTCTAAATAATATCTGAGAGCTTCGTTGTAAAGCTCATTGCTGTAAAACCGGTTGCCCTTCCTGATATGGCGGGTATATGAAGCGGCCGCAGCTGAGTTAAATGTTATCATAAGAACGGCTGTGATAATGATAAGTATACGTTTTTTCATGATTCCCGGCTCTTGGTTTTTACTATGCTGATTATATACAGCAGCAGGAAAATGATCCCAAGGGCCAGAGGAATTTGAAATCTTTCTTCATAAACAGTGTACTCCTTGGTCTCCAGCTCCCTTTTTTTCATCGCCTGAACAGTAGCTAAAAATTGTTTTATTTCATTCATTTTGTCCCCGGTCTCGAAGTAGTAGCCATTGGTTTTTTCAGCGATCTCTTTCAGCAGTATGTCTTCAAGTTTTGAGACAATAACTTTCCCGTTGAAATCTTTTTTATATCCGATTCTTTTCATATTATCATCATAAACAGGTATGGGCGCGCCGTTTTTGGTTCCAATTCCTATACTGAATACCTTTATCCCCCGTTTTTGAATATCTCTTAACACTTTTTCATCGACACCGCCTGTGTTTTCACCGTCGGTCAGTAAAAGTAGAAGTGCGTACTTGTCCTCCTGGGGCTTGATGGAGTTAAGTGCGATCTCCAGAGGCGCGAACAGGTTTGTGCCGCTGGCCACAGCGGTCTGAGAATCCAGGGAGTTGGTAAATGTGATGACGGCGTCATAATCGGTAGTGAGCGGGCAAAGAACGAACGCGTCTCCCGCAAAAAGTATAAGACCTACCCTGTCCCCCTGGAGAGATTTAACCAGCTCGAGAGTTGTAATCTTGGCCCTCACAAAACGGTTTGGTTTTACATCCTCTGCGGTCATGCTTTTTGACAGATCGATAGCGATATAAATATCTGAACCGGTAATTTTTACCGGTTCAAGCCTCGTCCCGGCCTGGGGCCTTGAAAGAGAAAGAATAAATAACATAAAGACGATGCTTATGTAAAGACTTTCCAGCCTGTAATTCATAGGAAAGTCTCTGTTTGAAAACCTGTTCAAAGTATGTGTTTTACCGAGTCCGGCAAATTCCCTGATACGCTTTTTACCGACCCCGAGGGAAATAAAAAAAATGACCGGGGCAATAATTAGCAGATAAAGGAAAAAAGGTGCGGAAAATCTCATATATGTATACTGTTTTAAAAAATTTTATTCCATACGGCGCGAGTCAAGGCACAACTCTTAGCACCAGTTTGTGAATAGTAAAATGCAAACATAACAGAAAAATACCTGATAAGAGAGGGTAATAAAAACGCTCTCTTACTTTGATGAATTGTTTTATTTCGATCTTACTTTTTTCAAGTTTATCTATCTCTTCATAAATTTCTATAAGTTTTTTTGTGTCCGTTGCCCTGAAATATCTTCCGTTTGTTATACCCGCAATATTTAAAAGAACTTCTTCATCAATCTGAACAGGTATTGAAACATACCGTTTGCCGAAAGCCTGGTCGTCGACAGGGTATGGAGCGGTACCCTTACTGCCCACACCGATAGTGTATATCTTTATACTCAGAGCTTTCGCGGCGCGGGCGGCCGTAAGAGGGTCTATTTCGCCGCTGTTGTTCACTCCATCCGTCAGTAATATAAGTACTTTACTCTTCCCTTCACCTCCCCTCAGGCGTTTTGTACCTTCTGCTATAGCATTACCTATCGCTGTCCCGTCGGGTATCATCCCAATTTCAATGGTATCTATAAAATTGTATAAAATACCGTAATCGATGGTCAGAGGACTGTATGTTATCGCTTTCCTGCTGAACACCACCAGCCCGATTTTATCGGTTTTTCTGCCGTTTATAAACTCCTTCGCGACGCTGTTCGCCGCCCCAAGCCTGTTCGGCTTCAGATCTTCGGCTTTCATACTGGAAGATATATCCAGAGCGAGGACGATGTCAATTCCTTCGGTGATAAATTTATCCTCGATGTAGCCCTCCTGCGGCCTTGCTAAGGCCGTCAGGAAAAATCCCATGGAAAGGACAAGCGAGATATTTGCGATTAGGAACAATGTTACACGGAAAGTGTTTTTTTCCGGGAAAAAAGAGAAAAAAGGAGCTGAAATAGTCCCCTCTTTCTTTTTTCTATACACATAGTACAGAGTGAGCGGGATGATGATCAAACTCCAGAGTATGTGCGGGTTTTTAAACTCCATTAAATTAGTTACCTTTCAATGTATTCTAGTCCTACTGATTTTCCTCTTCAGCCGGTCTTGAAGATGCTGCCGGCTGCATTGCGGATTTATGGACTTCTTTAATTATGGTGATCGAATCCTGGATGTCTTTTGTAACTTTTTCTCCAGGCAGTTTCCCCCTGGCAAATTTCACCATATCGCTTGTTTTAAGAATATTCATGACACGTACCGAAGGAATAGGGACCTTGTCTGCTTTTCTTACATGACGCCTGAATTCCCTTGTAGTCATCTGCAGAGCGTCGATTTTAAGGGCATTACCCAGAAAAAATTTTAGAATAAACGAGACCCCGGAATATGTTTGTTTTGCATTTTTCTTGTTGTTCTCGTAAGCAGTTTTTATAATATTCAGCTCGTTCATTGAATACTGAAAAGGGTCGATTGCAGTTTCGGTGTATGTATGCCCCTGTTTTTTACCCTTTTTCTTTTTAAAAATTCTAAGCAGTACATAGATTATTGCGGCCCCACCCATTATCGAAAGCAGGATTATAGCAACAGTCACAGGATTTGCCCGTGCCGGATAAGGAGGAACAATATCCTTCAGGTCAGGATTATCTTCATTTTTTGGAATGACTGAGAGTATAGCTATTTCAATTGGTTCGGTTTTTAGGGCGGTGTCTCCTACTCTGACTTCAATAGGGTGAAGCAAGTATTTGCCGGTTTGAAAAAGTGTGACGGTATAAAATACCATTGTTTTATAGCTTTTTCCTTTAATTTTTTTCTGTTTGATGTCCATCGTTCTCAAGGTAAAGGGCAGAAAGCTGTCACTTTCATTCGGAAAAACAACTTCACTGTTTTTGTTGTGGTAGATCGTCAGCGCGATATCTATTGGGTCGCCAATGGTTATTGGTTTCACGGTTAATAAAGAACTCGATACCGATGGAATGACAACTACGCTGTCATTTTCATCACCGCAGCCCGATGCCAGGAGAAGAAGAAAGCAGGAAATAAAAAGAGTGGAAATGATTTTATACTTCATCTTCATATATTGACCTTATAACTTCCTCGCTCTTTTATTGAAAAATTCGAAGAGCGGTTTTATATAAAGCTCATCCGTTGATATTTCAATAAAATCCAGGCCTGTTCCCGTAAATAGTTTGTTCCTGATCATTCTGTTGCGCTTTAAATTTTGATTGTACGCTTTTCCTATGGCTGGATGCGCCGTATCGATGAGACGCCTGGCCCCCGTTTCAATATCTCTCAAGAGGAAAAGGCCCTTATAGTCGGTGATCACGTGTTCGATCGGGTCGCTGAACACTATCGGAATTACATCATGTCTTTTTGACATCATTTTAAACGATTTTTCATAACCCTCATCAAAAAAATCCGATAAAACAAAAACGATACACTTTCTTGTTTGCGTATTGTTGATAAAATCAAAGGCCTTGTTAATATCCGTACCTTTACTGTCAGGATTATAGTACAGTAGTTCACGGAGAATTCTCAACGCGTGGGTTTTTTCTTTTTTTGGCGGTATGTATTTTTCTATCTTATCGGAAAACAGTATTGCCCCGACCCTGTCGTTGTTATCGACCGCTGAAAACAAAAACAGAGCAGAAAGTTCGACCATAACATCGCGCTTGGTATAATCCGTGGAGCCGAAGAGTGTTGACGAGCTGACATCGAAAAGAATTATTACGGTCAGCTCTCTTTCTTCCTCATACACCTTTACAAAAGGTTTCCCGTACCGGGCAGTGACGTTCCAGTCTATAGTTCTGATATCATCGCCGTAGGTATATTCGCGGACCTCACTGAACTCGATCCCCCTCCCTTTGAAAACAGAGTGATACTCCCCTGAAAACATCTCGTCTACCATAAGCTTTGTTTTGATATCGATCAGCTTGATCTTTTTTATTATTTCCTGCGGAAGCATCAAGGCACCTCAACGCCCATGAAAATTTTTTCAATAACATCTTCGGTGGTTATATCTTCGGCCTGAGCTTCATATGTAAGGATGAGCCTGTGCCTGAGAACGTCGAACCCGACTTCTCTGATATCGTCCGGGATCACATATCCTCTTCCGTTCAAAAAAGCGTTCGCCTTTGATGCTATTTTAAGATGGAGGGTAGCCCTGGGGCTCGCGCCGTAAGCGATGAGATCCTGTATATCCGCGAGGCCATAATCTTTCGGTTTTCTTGTCGCGAAAGTGATGTCAACAATGTATCTTTCTATCTTTTCATCCGTGTATACCTTATGGATCAGATCACGCGCTTTTTCAAGGTCTTTTTTTGTCAGCACGGGTGCTGTTTCCGGCTGTTTTCCCGAGCCGTGAATTTTTAAAATAGTATGCTCTTCCTCTTTTGACGGGTAGCCTAATTTCAGCTTCATCATAAACCTGTCCACCTGTGCTTCGGGGAGCGGGTAGGTCCCGTGCTGCTCTATCGGGTTTTGGGTCGCGATCACAAGGAACGTGCTATCAAGAGGGTAGGTTTTATCACCTATGGTGACCTGCCTTTCCTGCATCGCTTCAAGCAGGGCGCTCTGTGTTTTTGCGGGCGCCCTGTTTATTTCATCTGCGAGTATTATCGATGAAAAAACCGGGCCCTTCTTAACCTGAAAAGAGCCTGTTTTCTGGTTATATATGAGTGTGCCGATAAGGTCGGCGGGGAGCATATCAGGCGTGAACTGTATCCGTTTGAACTCCGTGCTGAGCGCCCTGGCCAGGGTGTTCACGGTCAGGGTTTTTGCCAGACCCGGCACACCTTCGATAAGTATGTGGCCATTGGACAGAAGTCCAATTAAGAGTTTGTCGATCATATCTTCCTGGCCTATGATTATTTTACCAATCTCGGTCTTCAGAGGAGCAAGCAGTTGACTCTCTTTCGCTATCTCATTCTGTATTGCCTGTATCTCGTAATCCATTGATCTCTCCCTATTGTTAATGATCGAGCTTATTTATTTCTGCACAACAATAAGATATATTGTGCATTGATATTAGTTCAACAATTCATCTGTGCTGTTTTACAAAACAAGCTTCAGTCCTTTACGGGCAAGCACGATCTCTTTTGAAAACGAATGTTCTGCTTCCCTGAGAAATGATAAGTTTCATAAAAGCCTTAAGATAAAACCTTGATTGGAAACAACGTCCCTGAGCGGTACAGAATACTTCAAAACAGAAAATGAGTGCGTACTTTTCGTTTGTGTCATATCTTAAATTCAAAAGCGACAAATTTTGTGTCTTTATAGGGGAATTTTTTAATGACAACGGCAATGTTTTTTACAGGATAATTGTCTTTTATATAAAATGCTAATTTGCCAGCGGCTGTTTCGATCAGTTTGAACCTGTTTTTTCCGATAATATTAATAATATCTCCCCTTACGTTTGAGTAATTAATTGTATTGTCTATCGAATCATTCAGGGATTTAAAGTGTATGTCGGGTACGATACTAACTGTTACCAGTATTTTCTGTTTTTTCGCTCTTTCCTTTTCTGTGACGCCCAGGTGCGCTGTCACAGAGATCTCTTCCAGAATAATCCTTTCCATGAAAGCATCCCGACTTGACAACCGTTTGATAGCTTTAATTGACAAAGAAACATAATATATCAAATAAAAAGTATTGAAAAGTACTTTTTTTTTTATTATTCTATAAGGATGAAAGACCGGGGAAAAAACATGGATATAAAAGTTAGTGAAAATGAAGACCGGATAGTTGTTACCCTCAGAGGGGATATCTACGTGGAACAGACAGACGAACTTTTGGAAACATTCAACTCAATTATCGAAAAAAGCCCGCAGGAGGTAATAATTAATATTAAGGATTTGAAATCAATAACAAGCTCCGGCATAGGGAAGATTGTCCTCCTGTACAAAGGTTTAAACCGGAAAAATGGAAAGATCAGGATCATCGGCGCAAATGAAACTATTATGCAGATATTCAAGGTGGTAAAGCTCGATAAACTGGTTGAAATAGAGGCGTCTTGAAGGGTCCATTTGTTTTTACTCTTATTCAGCAGCTTTGTGATCGATCGGAAAAATGTTCAGCTTTTGTTTTATTTAAACTAATTATAATGAAATGTTATTGTGTAATTAAGTATTGAAATATTTTTTATAACGTGTTATTGTAAATTTAAAGCGGATTAATTTGTTCTTGCCGCCACGCCGTATAAAACACGGAGTAGCCGGCTTCCCCGGCTTAAAGTCGGGCAAGCCCGACGTTGTTACCAAGAACTAATTTTCAATGCGGTTGTCTTTTTTAAACAAGGGTAATGAAATGCTATGGAAGAAAAAAAGAAAGCTGTGGGGAAAATATGATATATCACCCGTTTTAAAGTCGTGGGAATATGATCTGCGGCAGGATATGATGGTGAGGCGCGTGCCCGGTAAGGATGGCAAAATGAAGGTACAGATGCGTCTTGACCTCGGAATATTACAGATGGAAGAAGAAGGAAGACCCGACGGGAAAAAACCGCACGGAATGGAGTCTTTACTGACATATTTTGAAAATATCACCAAGAGGTTAGCAGTCAAACAGGGATCTGCCTCGGATTTCAAACTCGATAAAGATGACTGCTACGCGCTGCAGCAGGAAGGCATTCAATTTTACTATAGATATCTCTGTTTTTTTCAGCTCGGGGATTACAAACGTGCCGAGAGGGATACAGCCCGGAATCTGCGGCTGTTCGATTTTGTAAAGAGGCACGCTTCGGATAAGCATAATATCGAAGAGTTTGAGCAGTACAGGCCTTATGTAATGATGATGAACACTCGCGCGAAAGTGTTGAATGCACTGAAATCCAAGGACACCAGAACCGCGGTCAATGAAATAAATCAGGGAATTACAAAAATTGAAAATGAATATGAAAAGGACGGTCCGCTTTCGAGCCACCCTAAAACTGAGGTAGCATTTTTAAAAAATTGGGCTGAAGAAATAATAAAAAGATTTACACCCACAAAAAAACAGCGGCTGAATGAGGAACTTCGTTCAGCTGTTGAAAATGAGGAATTTGAAAAAGCCGCGAAAATCAGGGATAAGCTCAACAAATTAAAACAATAGCACACCGCCGGGGTACGTGCCGGGAGAAGTGCTTGCCAAGGGCCAAATACCACCGGTGAGTTTGTCTTCAAATTTTGTTCTGCCGGGGCTTCTGATTTAAAAAAATCCTGTCACCGGATGAAGTTTTTTTTCCTGAACTTGAGAAAATATATCTCTCTTCCCTCTTTTTCAAATCTTTCCTGAAACAGTGTTTTTGAGTATGAATCCGGGTATAAAGAATTTTCATCTTGGCGGGTACACTGAAAATTTCCATTCTTTTTGAACTCTTCAAGTATCAACTCTCTGTACTCGGGGAAATCAGTTGCAAGTGTAACGGTTCCCCCCTGTACTAAACAGTAATGGAGCATGTTTATGAACGCGGCCTTAAGAAGCCTGTGTTTGTGGTGCCTTTTTTTCGGCCAGGGGTCAGGGAATAATATTATAAATTCACTGACGATTTGTTCAAATAGAAATTCCCAGACGAACCTGCGTGCGTCGCCTTTGAATACTACAATATTTTCCAATGCCCGTTTTTCAATTTTTGAATGAAATCTTTTAGCTCTCCCGTTGAGGATCTCTGTCCCGATAAAATTCCTGCCGGGACATTCACGGGCCCGGTCTACCAGGAAATGACCATTGCCGGAACCGATTTCAATGGTAATAGGATTCCTGTTCCCGAAAATACTATAGTAAAACGATAGAGCTTCCTCTTTATTTTCCGGCGGAATTACATCTGCAATGTAAATAAGATCGCTCATATATGTGATCTGTCGATTAAAATATTTCTTGATTATCTTTTAAATATACAATTTAATGAAAGTGAGGAATTTTTCAAAACCTAATATCAACGCGGGATAATAATTATGTCAGATAATTTGTTGATCACAAATTGCGAGCTTTTTTATTCAAAAGAAACAGCTGAAACAGTGTCTCTGGTAATCGAGGATGGTACTATTTCGGGGATTGAGAAATCCGGGCGAGAAGATGTAAACCGGGTAACTCTCAACGCGGAAAACCGTATCATTGCCCCGGGTTTTATTGACGTGCATATTCAGGGCGCCGGCGGCGCGGATGTGCTGGACAGCACGCCTGAGGCATTAAAGACAATCGCAAAGACCTGTGCCCGTTACGGAACTACAAGTTTTTTAGCGACAACGGTATATCGCCCTGAAGGGGATAACAGGCATCTGGGGGTTGTGGCCGACTGCACCGGGAAAGATCTTGGAGGCGCGAATCTTTTAGGGCTGCACCTTGAAGGCCCTTTTATTTGCCCCGAGAAGAGAGGTATGATATTACCTGAAAGTATTTGCGCTCCGTCAGGCCAGGTGTTGAAAAAAATTCTCGGTCTTTCAAAGGATACATTAAAGATCATGACTATTGCGCCGGAGCTTGAGGGAAGCCTTGATACTATTAAACAGCTTGCGGCGTCAGGCGTGGTTGCATCATTCGGACATTCAAATGCCACATACGATGAGGCTGTGAAAGGGATCGGGGCCGGAATATCCCATGTTACCCATCTGTTTAACGCGATGCCATCCCTTCATCACCGCGCACCGGGCCCTCTTTTGGCTATTTTTAAAACAGAAACGGTGAGTGTCCAGGTTATCCCGGACGGTGTCCATCTTCACCCCAGGGTATTGAAATTCGCATATGAATTGATAGACGGCGACCGGTTTACGGCTATCACGGACGGTATGAGGCCCATGGGTCTTCCGGATGGCGTATACGTTTACAATGGTGTTGAATATGAATCAAAGAAGGGGGTGACACGATATTTTGACGGTACTCTGATCGGGACTTCACTTGGTTTTATCCAGCTTGTTCTACGGCTTATGGAGTTTACGCACTGCACACTGGAGGCCGCCGTAAAAACCGCGACGAAAAACCCGGCCAAAGCCCTGGGTGTCTGGAACCGCAAAGGTGCGATAGCGGTCGGAAAGGATGCCGATCTTGTTATCCTGGACCATGATTATTCTGTGTGGGCAACGATCGTCGGAGGCAGGGTCGTTTTTAAGAAGAAATGATTACGCGGGTTTCCCGGTTTTAAATGACATGGAGACCCAAAAATTAGTTCCCGGTGACAACTTCGCTTGCGACTAAGTCGGGCAAGCCCGACATCGTCGGGTGCCCCGAAGTAGCCGGTTGTAAACCGGCGTAGTCACCAGTTCACTTTATTGAGCTGCTTCACCGCGACTAATTAGTTCTATTTAACTGTTTATATTTTCCAAATTGATTATCTTAAGAATACTTAGTTAATTAAAAATACTAATTAAGCCGGGCAAGCCCGGCTACTACGTGTGCTACACGGCGTGGCACCAAGAACTAATTATACAAAGGAGAGAGGGCATGGCAGACAGTGTTTACAAAGTCATTGAGCTTGTAGGTACAAGTGATGTTTCATGGGAGCAGGCTGCTAAAAATGCAGTTGAAGCAGCAGGCAAAAGTCTCAAGAATTTGCGAATAGCGGAAATAAACAAACTGGACATGAAAGTGGAGAACGGCGGTGTCACTGCTTTTCGTGCGAGGGTGAATCTGTCCTTTAAAATTGAAAATATCGTTTGAAAAGGGCAAAATATTTACCGCGGTTCGGGGCTGCAGGGTAAAATAAAAGCCTGGTTGCTGCCGGTCCTGCTTAGCCCTGCAAATTACAGGCGTATTTTTTTGCCTGATACATCATAGCCTGCAGCTTTGTGTCTATACTGGTATCTTCCTGGCCGTCATAGGCTATGTTTATCCACGGTATGTTGTTGAAATCTTTGCGGAAAATCGGAGTTACAGCCGTGGTGAAAGTTTCCGGCATACAGGTAAACGGCATGATGTTCACTATACCGGAAATCCCCGTTTTTACCTGACCGGCATGGCTTCCGAGAAGAATAGCCGGCTGCCCGTCGTAACTTTTGTCAATGTACGGGGAGCACAGCTCGAGGCATTCTTTAAGCTCTGTGTCCCGGAAAATATCTATATCGTCTTTTACAAGATCGACAAATCCTTTCTCAATTGAGTGCTGGTAGATCCACTGAATTTTTGATTTTATCAAACCCTTCAGGTTCCGGTTCCAGACACTGTCTCTCCAGTAGCGGTACGTTGAATAGGTTATCCATTCACGCATCGGGGTGACAAGAATTTCAGCACCGAGTTTTTCCAGTTTGTCCGCGATATACCCGTTGCAGGACGGGTTGTCACGCATGTAAACTTCACCGGTGATCGATATTATGGGCCTTCTCGGGCTGTCAGTTACCGGGATCCCTTTAAAAGCCTCCCTCGCCCTGACAAGGATATCAGTCATATCTTTTGCCCCGTTTACTATCGATCCTTCAAACTCGCGTAAATATTTTTGATAGGTCTTTTCAGTATCGCCTTTATTGGTTTCATAAGGTCTTTTTTCCTGAAGAAACTTTCTCAAAATATCGACAATGATAATCCCTTTCCAGGCAAGTTTGCGGAATGTTGTCCCCTGGCCGTCCGACAGGCCTTCATAGGAATTATCGTTTCCCGGGGATATTATCTCAACATTGGTGTATCCAAGATGATCGAAAATTATCCTCTGCAGCTTGTTGTACTGCCCGAAACGGCAGGGCCCGTTGTGGTCCGGCATAAAGAAACTCGCCTTTTCCGGTTCGAATCCGAGTTCCAGTATTTTTCTCAAAAAAGCGCCCGTAGTGCATACAAAAGGAAAACATTCTTTCGAGGATGTGTGTTTTCTACCGAGCTCGAGTGATCTTTCATCCTGCGGCGGAAGGACCTGCGCGTTGACACCGCAGTGCCTCGATGCCGCGGCCAGCACGTAAGCATGATCGGACATATACGGGAAATACAGGACTCTGTCCTTATCAAAATGACTGCGCATCGAGCCGGGCAGGAAGCTTTTTTCTTTTTTCCTGATGGTCTGTCCGTTGCTTGAAAGGCTGTCAAGAAACGCCTCGCAGCGGGTGATCATACCGGCGTCAGCGCTGTGCTCATCGACTTCAAGCTGCAGATAAGGTTTGTCTTTCATTTCCTCCCGTACGAAGTGGATCAGAAACGAATCAGGACCGCATCTGAAATTCCCGAGAAACACAGCATTAAGATCTTTGTTTCTCGCGATTATCCTCGAGGCCGCCAGGATATTGCGTCCGTTCGGCCAGTACATCATGCTGTAGTCATTATATATGTTTTCCTCACTTAAAGGCAAAAAGTCGATCGGTATTGGAAGGACATCGAGATTTATGAGTTTTTCGACAAGATGGAGGTTCATCTCGGGATCATTTGTGTTGTAGGGTCTGCCGATGATGACAACAGACTTCTTACCTTCGGGCAGATCTTTCAACACCTCATGCCCACGGGTTTCCAGTTTACGCTCAAACTCTGTCTGCGTCCGGTCGGCTTTCTTCATGGCTTTCAGGGTCTTTGCTTTTGATATATTGAACTTCTCGCTCATATAAGATGAGATTTCCTTGTTCAAGATCTTTCCGGTGTACTTGAAATGGAACACGGGGATCAGGAGCTTTTTTACAGCCTCGTTGTCCCTGAGGCCTGCTCTCGCCATGTACGGAAAGGTCTGCACCCAGGGGCAGTTGTAGTTTTTTGTTGGGTTGATCTTTTCGGCTTTTGAGTCGATTATGGACGGCAGGAAAATATAATCCGTGCCTTTTGTGAGCAGGTCGTACACATGCCCGTGCATTACGCCGCAGGGAAAGCATGTCTCTGCCTGCTGTTTTTCCAGGGACTCGGTTATGAGTTTGCGGTTAGTAGAGCTTGA
The DNA here is from genome assembly GCA_011049595.1 of Spirochaetota bacterium. Classification (GTDB taxonomy): domain Bacteria; phylum Spirochaetota; class B62-G9; order B62-G9; family DRHN01; genus DRHN01. The sequence goes on from DRHN01000521.1 coordinate 22,168, forward strand.
AAGAACTATCCGGAACCCGAGCTCCTTAAAAAACGTGCGCCAATAGGGAAACTGCTGATAAAAAACCATTAGCCCGCGGGGAATCCCGATCGTCGGTCGCCCGTCAGGGAGTTCTTCTGTGAAGTCGCCCAGCAGTAAATTCAGACGTTCCTTGAAAAGATTTGGAATATTTTTTCCTTTGCCTTTTCTCTCCTCCACCTCGTACCTTTCACACCTGCCGCCGTAGAAAAGGGGCTTGTCCTCACCTTCGATCTTTACACTGCGTATCTCGCACTGGTTGGAACAGTATTTACATGTAAAATTATTCACCGAATAAGAAGCCGCGCTGCGCCTGAATCCTTTAAACTTTGTCTCTTTGCCCTTTATAGTTTTTCTGGCAAGGATTGCGGCACCGATCGCGCCCGTTACATCGAAGTGGGGCGGAACTGTAATAGGTTTACCTGTCACTTTTTCAAAGGCTGCTATAACGGATTTGTTGTTTGTAACGCCGCCCTGAAAAAATATCCGGTTCCCGATGCGTTTTTTCCCTACAACTTTCAGGATATAGTTGTAGACAATGGAATAGGCGAGACCGCTTATAAGGCTTTCCTTTTTTACGCCCGACTGTTGATGCGCGTTGAGATCGGATTCCATGAACACGGTGCACCTGTCTCCCAGACGTGCAGGTTTGTCGGCTTCCAGCGCTATTTTCCCGAAATCTGTTATTTTGATATCGAGCTTTTCCGCCTGCTCTTCGAGGAAAGACCCGGTACCGGCCGCACAGACCTTGTTCATCTCAAAATCCACAACGATTCCGTTGTCAATGCTGATATACTTGGAGTCCTGTCCCCCGATCTCGAATATCGTGTCAACTTTCGGATCGTAGGCTATTGCGGCGGTAGCCTGGGCCGTAATCTCGTTCTGGATCGTGTCCGCCCCGATGAAATCGCCTGTAAGGTAACGGCCCGAGCCGGTCGTTCCGACCGAAGTTACTCTGACCTTGTCGCCGATCTCATCGTATATTTCGGACAGCCCTTTTTTTATTGCTTCAAGCGGCCGGGATGCGGTTGGGAGATAACTTCTGGCTACGACATTGTTTTCATCATCGATCAGCACCACGTTTGTGCTTAATGAACCGACATCCAAACCCAGGGAAACTTCCAGCTTATCTTTTCCGGTATTTTTATACACCGTGTTTTTGTGAGCGTTTGAAGGGGGGTTTAATATGAGGCGCTCTAAATGATCATTATTTGTTGAGCTGCTTTTTAGATAATCGTCCAGATATTGCAGTCCCTTGAAGGAGCTTTTGATTTCCGGCGGGTTGTCGATAATGTGGAAAACGGAGCCGATAGCGCCCATTGAAGCATGATATTCGGGAATTATCATTTCCTGGGGACCCAGTTCGAAGATCTCCCTAAAGGCTCTGATCATGCCGGTGTTCGCTGCGACACCGCCCTGAAAACTTACAGGTTTATCAAGCGGCTTGCCGTGGGCGAGGCTGCTTTTGTAATTTCTCGCAACCGCGAAACACAGGCCCGCGACAATGTCGTAAACTGGAGTGGCTATCTGCTGAAGGTGTATCATGTCGCTTTTCGCAAACACGCTGCACCTTCCGGCTATCCTCGGGGGGTTCTTCGATTTTAACGCGAGTTCACCAAACTCCTTTTCTATCGAGACTTCTATCCGTTTTGCCTGCTGGTCCAGGAAAGAGCCTGTTCCGGCAGCGCAGATACTGTTCATTGCAAAATCGGTAAGGCCGGACCTGCCTTCACCCGTGTCCATAAAAATAAGTTTCGAATCCTCCCCACCCATTTCAATGATTGTTTTTACCTGCGGGTACAAGCAGTGCACGGATGCTGCCTGGGCCACAAGCTCGTTTACGTAATAACCTCCTATCAGCTCGACACCAAGAAGACCGCCCGTGCCGGTAACGGCAATATCGGTTATGGTTTCATATTCATATCTGTCCAGGATCCGTTCAAGAATTTTTTTTAATAGATGGAAGGGTTTTCCATGGCAGTAATCGTAATGAACTTCCACTACTTTCCGGTTATTATCCATTATTACAGAATTAATAGACACTGACCCTATATCAAGACCAATGTAGTATTTCATAGATGTTGTCCTTATAGAGGTTTAATAAAAGATCAAGTTAAGTCGACCATTGCGGTTAATTCCTTTTTAATCCGACCCCAACGATTAATTTAATAAAGATTTTGGTTATACATAAATATAATACGATTATCGACTATTATTAATTGAATTTTTCATCAATAAAAAAGTATATTACAAATTAATTAAAAAATGCTGTAAGGACACATCGGGGACTGTGTAGCCCCTGAATTTTACAAAATTCTATCCGGAACAAAAAATCTTTATTAAGATATTTTGAAATAATCGGAAAGTCAAAAGAAACATACAATTTTTGTAAGGTTAATATTGTTATATTACTATATCTTGAAACGGTGAATTAAAGACATGAAAATACTCTTGACCGGCGCAGATGGGTTTTTAGGCAGCAATCTTGTAAGGGAATTATTGGAAAGAGGCCATAAAGTCCGCGCGCTTGTGGAGCCCGGCCGTGAGAGCGCAAGCCTGAAGGGACTTGATGTGGAGATCTGTCAAGCGGATATTCTGGATCTCCGTAAAGTAAAAGACGCAGTAAACGGCTGTGGCTCCATTATTCACACGGCCGCAGTTACAGCAACATGGCCTTCACGTTCGAAAATTGTAAAAAAGGTCAATATACAGGGCACAAGGAATATAATAGACGCAGCCAAAGAAAGAGGTGTGAGGAGGCTTGTATACGTAGGCTCAGCTAACTCTTTCGGTTTCGGTCCAAAAGAAGACCCTGGTGATGAAAAAAAACCTTACAGTGCATCCAGGTACGGCCTGGATTACTTTAATTCAAAACATCATGCGCAGTCAATGGTTTTGGAAGAGGTCAGGGATAACGGGCTTAAAGCTGTAATCGTCAACCCCACCTTCATGGTCGGACCCTATGACGCAAAACCCGGCTTCGGTGTTATAATTCTTGCCATTTACATGGGGCGCATGCCGGGATGCGCGGCCGGAGGCAGAAATTACATACATGTCAGGGATGTGGCAGTCGGAATAGCGAATGCCTATGAAAAGGGGCGGATAGGGGAATGCTACATACTGGGAAACCGGAATTTATCCTACAGGGAACTTTTTGACATGATCGCGAATGAAATAGGAGCAAAGGTCCCAAAATTCAACTATCCCGGGATGCTTATAAAAATATACGGAATGAGCGCTTCTGTATTCGGTACGATCATGAAGAAAAAAAATGTCCTCAGCTTTACTCTGGCAAGGATCGCCTGCGATGAGCACTATTACACGGCCCAAAAAGCGGTTAAAGAGCTGGGCTTACCCCAGACCCCAATAGAAACAGCAATAAAAGATGCGTTCCTCTGGTTTAAACAAAATGGATATCTTGAAAAAAAATTTTAAAAAAAACTCTTAAACCCAGGGTTTTGGATATCAGCTGCATGATATATCTATCATCTATAAAATTTCGGAATATTTTTATAAGAAAATTTCAGCAAAAAGTCTGCCAGGCCTGGGGCAAGTCTGAAACCGGTCCGGGCTAATTTCCCGGGTATTGAAAGAGCAGTCTTGTATTTTTTTTTAGCTATGCATTTCATGATAGATCGGGCAACTTTCTTTTGAGGGGATTGAAAGGGGGGATCAACCTGGATAAGAGAGCCGTCGGCACTGTAAACCCGTTTGTCAGGGTCGTTCTCGACAAAACCAACGTAAATGATCCCGGCATGAACTCCGGTGCCGGTCAATTCGATCCTGATCGATTCTACCAATCCTGTAAGAGCCATCTTCGCCGCGCTGTACGCTGAAGCAGCCGGCATCCCGTGGAGCCCTGCAAGGCTCGAAATAAAAAAAACACTGCCCCCTGTCTGTTTAAGGTGCGGCAGGGCGAACATAGACGGGTAAGCTGAGCCGAGGATGTTCCCTTCGATAACCTTCCTGAAGATATCGGGTTTTATCTCCTCAAATCCTGCCCTCATAATGGTTCCTGCATTATTAATAAGTACATCGATACGGCCCGTTTGGGCGCGAGCCTTTTCGATCAGGTTTCTGCTGTCTTCAGGGGAAGTCACATCGCCGGGGATTGAAAGGACCTGGTGGCCTTTTTTCTTCATCTCTTTTCTTGTCTGCTCCAATCTTTCAATGTTTCGTCCATTCAGGACGATCAGGGCCCCTGCTTCGGCGAGAGCGTAAGCAGTAGCCCTGCCAAGCCCGCGGCTTGATCCCGTAATAATAACGACCTTTTTATTAAAAAATTTGCTGCCTCGCATATTATCCTCTTACACCAGTTAATAAAGGAAATATTATGCTAAGCAGGGTTTATTCGCAAGTAGTTTATTGACGGGGCAGGGTGAAATATTAGCTTTTAATGTACACTGCTTGACTAATACTGAATGAAATTATAAATTTCAACCACCTGGTGTTTTAAATATATAAACAGGCAGCAGATAAATGAGTCTGGAAAAATACGGCAAAACTTATTCCGGCTTTTTCAGCCAATACAATATTTCAACAAATATTACGGTAAATGACACTCCCCTGAAGATGAACGAGGTGCAGGCTGTCGGTCATGTTGACGATCTGGAAAAACTGCTTGAGAAATGCTCTGCCATGACTATTATCGAGCTTTGTGTTGAGTCGGAGAGGTATTTCAACAACTCGTTTGTCGGTGAGTCGTTTTTTTATTACGTTATGGCGGGGCTCCAAAACGGCAGGGAGATGGATGAGATATCAAAAGAGTTTATGTCCATTGCGAAAATAGCGGAAAATCCTTATACCATACATCAGCTCCACGGGAGTTTTGTGCAGGACCATTCTAATGCGATTTTTGTGTTTCTGGACTGGGACGGTACTCTTGAAGTCTACGACAAGCAGGTTGGGAAGTTCAGACTGAGGGAGAACGTGTTATCGTTTCTGATGCATTACAAGCAGTTGAATAAAGATCTGGGTGTGAGTAAGTACAAGTTCATTATCACATCGGCAAGCCCCAATATCCACGAAAAAGTCAGAGCTTATCCGGATATATTCGATCTGGTCGACGGCATCTCATCTGTGACCGGTATTGCAAGGCTTTCGAAAGATAAGAACAGGAACCAGGTTTTCGGCAAATTGTATACGGATATATGCAAGCGGCTTGGCATACCGTTCAGCCGCGCGATAGCGGTTACGGATTACTGGTTTGACAGGTCAGTGGAAAATACTTTTCCCATAAATACTATTGTCACTCCTCCGGAGATCTCTGCCGATCACTGGATCAAGATAATCGACACTTTTGAAAGAAAGGGAGACGGTAATCTCTATATGGGTTTTACCGAGCTCAGGAGAAGCCCCTACGAGTTTAGAGATATCCCTATCCTCGATACCAGACAGATAGATTCTGTCAGGACTTATACTATCGGCAGCGGAATATTTCTTTTCAGAACAACTCTTCTGGGAGACTGCTTCTTTGTTCACCCGGGCGAAATCCCTCAGAACAAACCTGACTTTATTGAAAAAAGCCTGCAGGGTGTATACAGGACCATTTTTAAAAAGTTTTAGGGCTGTTTTTTCCAAAATTTGACGCCGGCACTTATTCGCTTGAAAAATCAAAAACCACAGGTGATGCGAGTTTTTTATAATCTTTCACCTTCATGATAATGGAATCGGTTAAAGATCCCGCATTAAAAGCTATGCGCTCGTTGTTTATGATGGAATGGTCAACGTAAAGCTCGAGTCCCGTGATGGGCTTTCCAAAGGGGGGCACCGAACCCGGAACCAGACCGGTGATCTTGAGGAGCTCCTCCGGGGTGGCAAAACGTGTCCTTTTTACGTGAAAATACTCTTTTATCTTTGAAGAGCTCATTTTACAGGCGGCGCTCAGGACGAAAAGCTTAAATGTTTCACCCACTTTCAGGACAAGCGCTTTTCCCCCTATACCGATGTCCTCTCCCCGCGCGTTCGCCGCATCAGCTGAGGTTCTTGTGGGTCCATGGTGCATCTCCTGAAACATGACGGACTGTTCTTCTAAAAGTTTCTTTATGTTTTGATAGATCTCATTGTTCACTGCCAAAAGGAAGCAACCTCCTATGGATGTGGTCTATAATTTTAGAAAGTGGTTAAATCAAAGTCTATGCCTTTGAAAATCTTTTGGCTTGTAAAAAAGCCACCTGTTGTGAGAAACCGCACTAATTCACAAACATCGAAACGAGCGCCCCGATACCATATGCCGCAGCTGCCGCTACACCGCCCACGATGAACATTTCCAGTCCCGACAGGACCCTGTCAGCATAAAACATATCTCCAAAAAGGTTTTCAGGATTTTTCACAAATTAAATGACCCGAAAACTAAATAGTGGTATCATATAACATTACGTTTTTCTGTATCATTCAGGTTTCCAAGGTAATATTTACATTATCGGATGAGACCCTTTTATTAAATGAAACCTGTGCCGCCGTTGAACTGAATATAATGGTAAAGTACTTTTGAGTGTAACAAATATACAAGAGCATGAATGTAAAAGGATTTTTTATGCGTTTTATACCAGCTGAGTCGCCGGTCTTTAATAACATAAAGCCTGGTTGGTGGTTTTTTTTACGTAATGATGAGTTGTTGATCAAAACTACAGGTGAAAAGACAGAAATTCCTTTTATGGACGATGTGAATATTCCCGGCCTAGAGCTTCTGTGTATGCATTATCTGGGTAAACTTGACGGAAGTCCCTGCTTTACGGCCGAGCTGACAGTTGACGCTCAGGCTCCCGAAGGGATGGTATTCCAGGGTGTACGGGGGATATTCGGGCTGCTCGGGGAAGAAATATTCCAGCTTGCCTGTCGGGCTGTCCATATTTTGCAATGGGACCGGAACAGTCAGTTTTGCGGCCGGTGCCCAAACCCCACCCGGGCGGACACGCTCGAGCGGGCAAAAGTATGCTCGATGTGCGGTTTTAGAAGCTATCCCAGGATTTCACCGGCAACAATAACTGCTGTGAAACGGGACAAACGGATATTGCTTGCCCGGGCAAGACGATTTCCAGCTGAATTGTACAGTGTTGTAGCAGGTTTTGTTGAACCGGGAGAGACCCTGGAGGAATGCGTAAAGAGAGAGATAATGGAGGAAACCGGTATCGATGTAAAAAATGTACGATACTTCGGAAGCCAGCCATGGCCTTTTCCCGATTCTCTTATGATCGCCTTTACGGCGGATTACGCGGGTGGGGAGATCAGGATCGATAAAAATGAAATAATGGACGCGGGCTGGTTTTCCGCGGACGCGCTGCCGCGAATTCCTGACAAGCTCAGCATTGCGTGGAGGCTTATCGACCATTTTATTGAAAATAACTTGTAAAGTTTTAACCCTACTCCACGGTCACGCTTTTTGCCAGATTTCTCGGCTGATCAACATTACATCCCCTGATAACCGCCACATGATAGGCAAGAAGCTGGAGCGGTATGACATTTATAACCGGTGAGAGAAACGTCAGGGTCTCGGGCACTTCAAAAACGATGTCCGAAAGCTCCTTGATTTGTTCATCTCCGCTGGTAACTACAGATAAAATAGTCCCGTTACGTGCCCGGATCTCGGAAATATTGCTCATGATCTTTTCATAAATGACGTCTTTTGTAGCAATGACAATAACGGGCATATTTTTATCTATCAGGGCGATAGGGCCATGTTTCATCTCCGCGGCTGGATACCCCTCAGCGTGCAGATAGGATATCTCTTTTAGTTTTAACGCTCCCTCGAGAGCAACGGGGAAATTGTAGCCTCTTCCAAGATATAGAGCGTTATTGTGCTTTGAAAGTTTTTTTGCGATATTTTCGATCTCGCTGTTTCTGTTCAGAATTCCTTCAACAAGATCCGGTATATCATCCAGGGCCTTGACAATTTTTCTTCCGTTTTCGAGGGTCAGGTTTTTCATTCTTCCTATCATCAATGCGATCATCGTCAGGACAAGGACCTGTGATGTAAATGCCTTTGTGGAGGCGACGCCGATTTCCGGTCCAGCGTGGATATACACACCGGCGTCGCTTTCACGGGCTATAGTGCTCCCGACAACATTACATATTCCGAGCACTGTGCCGCCTTTACGTTTTGTTTCCTTAAGCGCGCCCAGGGTGTCGGCTGTTTCCCCTGACTGGCTTATGACAAAAACAATGTCCCCTTTGTTGATGATCGGCCCCCGGTACCTGAACTCGGACGCGTATTCAACTTCCACGGGAATACCGGCGAGCTCTTCAATAATATATTCTCCGATCAGCGCTGAATGCCACGATGTCCCGCAGGCTGTTATAATAATTCTCGAAGCGTTTTTGAGCTGTTCGATATTTTCCAGAAGGCCGTCAAGGCGGGCGGTACCTTCATCATAGTTCAGACGTCCCCGAAGAGTGTTTCTGAGGGATGTTTTCTGTTCAAAGATTTCTTTGAGCATAAAATGCTCGAAACCGTCTTTTTCGATCATTTCAAGGTTCCAGGAGATCTGCTGGACCTTTTTTGATACCTTTTTCATGTCAAGGGACATCACATTGAACTCTTTAGCCGTAAGCTCGGCGATTTCACCATCTTCGAGATAAATAATTTCATTTGTGTATCTCAGGATCGCGGCCACGTCTGAAGCGATAAAATACTCATCCTTCCCTTTGCCGATAAGAAGCGGGCTCCCTTTCTTTGCGGCGAAGATCCTGTCGGGCTCCTTTTTAGATATGACAGCAAGACCGTAAGTCCCTTCCACTTCAGCAAGGGCCGTTGAGAGAGTTTCAAAAAGGCTGCCGTTGTAGTTCTCCTCGATAAGGTGCGCCAGCACTTCCGTGTCGGTATCACTTTTGAAATGATGGCCCCGGTCTTCAAGGTATTTTTTAAGAGACCTGTGGTTCTCGATTATACCGTTGTGCACGACTGTTACGTCGCCACTGCAGTCCGTGTGCGGGTGGGCATTTACCCTGTTAGGTGCGCCGTGGGTTGCCCATCTCGTGTGCGCGATCCCGGCCGTTCCCGAATGCTTCGTGCTTTTTACAAGGTTCTCGAGGTCCTGAACCTTGCCTTTTGTCTTTTCAATAAAAAGGTCATTGTCTTCAAGGACCGCGAGGCCGGCGGAGTCGTAACCCCTGTATTCCAATCTTTTCAGCCCTTCGATCAGCACGGGGATTGCGAGTTTTTTACCTATGTAACCAACTATTCCGCACATATAATCTCCTCCCCCGGTCAACTGTTTACATTTTCGTAATTACTAATATTGAGCCGTTTCACCGCGATTAATCATAAGAATACTCAGTTATCTTGAAAATTCAAATTAAGCCGGGCAAGCCCGAAGTAGCAACAAGAACTAATTATCCTCCGCCAGTGTTTGCTTCATCATCATGGTCTAAGGAGGGGCCTGTTTTAATTTCTTCAGCCGAAGTGGAGTTTTCCGCAGTGGCTGCTGTTACTCTCAGCGTGTTTTTTCTACCAAGACCTCTTGTCAAAAACGCGGCTCCCAAAAGAAAGATCGAAACTCCGATGACAAGCCCGAACTGGGTTTCCAATGAATAAATTATCCAGATAAGAAGAGAAATAGAGATGATGAGGGTCGAAAGCACTGCCAGAACCTTTTTTTTATTCCCGTAAAAGTACATTGACAACAGGCTCAACCCGAAAGTAAATAGAAACCCGGGCCAGAGTATGGTTATACGCTCATATGAAGTGAATATAAGAACAAAAAGAGGGACAGAAGAGGTGGCGATAAATGTCGCTAAAAAAAGGATAAACAGACGTTGTTTTTTCTTTCTTGTAGAAAAGTAAAAAATGTAGAGGATAACTCCTGCAAGCAGGAGAATTGCAGGCCACACTTTGTTGAATCCTCCCTCAAATACCTTGAGGTTGAAGAAGATCACAGCAATACTGATGACGATGAGCGTCACGCCGATAAATAGATGTTTGTTTTTTTGGGTCATAATTTTATTCCTTGACAATGGCTTTCTTTTTTTCGATTTCCGCCATTGTGATGTTTATGGATACATAATTATTCATGAGTTTTAACAGTAAAAATATGTCTTTGTAGGTTTTAACTAGCTCTTCGATAAATTGTTTATTACTGCCGGCGCGTATTTTTTTTATGTTTGAAACTATCTTTGGAGTTTTTAGTTTGTAATCCTCCAGCACGTTCTTCAGGCATTGAGCCATTTTTTTTATGTTTAATACCTGCTCGTCGATGATTATCTTTGCCTTCAGATTTATATTTTTAATTGTTTTATCCAATATTTTTTTCGCACTTTTTTCCCTTTTTATTGACTGCAGCAGCCTCGTAATTACTTTTCCGGTTGTGCCTTCTGAATCAAGGCTGTTTTCAAAGGCCGTAATATTATGAAGATGACTGTTCAGAGCGTAATAGCTGTTGGAGAGGTCGTTGAGTACACCCTTGTTTATGAATATCCCGCTTATTATAAGCTCGTTTACCACTTTGCTTATGTACGTCTTGTATTTATCAGTTATAAATGCTTTTACATAATTTATGGGTAGAACGTACTTGAAAACAGGTATCCCCAGGTTCGCCAGCTGATCGTTTTTGGAATCCGTGTAATTTTTTACTCTTCCTTCCGCAGATCCTTCAAATAATTGGGAGATCATTGTGTGCATGGATTGTTCTTTCAAGGTTCTCTTTATGGAATTTACAACCGTTTGGACGTCATTTTTCTTTTTCTGCAGATAGGAGTTGAAGACATCAACGGTTCCCGGCTTATCGATCGGTACCGGGGCCAGGCTTTTGTCGATCGCCCGGATGATCAGCGCGATATAGCCGTTTTTCTGGAGGCTGGATATCAGGTTTTTCAATTTGTTGTAGTTGCTTTTACTGATAGGCTCAAAGCCTTTGATATTGGAAAAGATCTCGAACGCCGCGTCGAGTTTTCCGTCGACCTCGAAGGTGAAGAGCGACCGATGGAATTTAAGTAGATCGTTTTTTAAAAAGGAGCCCTCTGCCGGAGAAAACGAAGGCTTTCTGATGAAATTCGCCTCCTCCAGTGTTGTGTCAAATTCTCTTAATATGGGAAAGAAATCAAAGTTGGTGAATCGAGCGAAATACAGGAAATTTGAAAAAACGGAATTTATTTTGATGAGAGTCTCTTTATCGAAATAATCGAAATACTCGTTTAACAGCTTGTCAAGATGGTCCGCGGTTTTCTGGATTCCGTATTTCGGTACAAGTTTTTTGACATAATCTTCATTGAGTTTGTTATAGACCTCGAGCGCGTCACTTTGATGAAAACTAAGCACAAAGCTTTCTTCAAACGAGGGGGGAAATTTTATTGTTTTTTTATCAAAAGAAATAAACTGCTTGAGAGGGTAGGTGAGCTTATAAATCTCAAAGATCAATTTAGCTATCGGCGTCTGTATTAAATCCTGTTTTAACTTGAAAAGGTCTATCCTCGATGATGAAAGCTCTTTCTTCAACACCCTGAACGCCCTTCTCTTTACAGGGTCTTTTCCTCCAAAGAGTTTTTTGAAAAACCCGAGTTTTTCTTCCGGTTCCGTTAGGTTATTAGAATCCATGTATATGTTCCTGCAATATTTTTATTTTTATGTATAGATTTTCGATCATGAAATATGCGTATTCCTTTTGTCTTAACTTTCTAACAGGAAGATAAAACATATCTCCATCCTCCAGGTTTCTGGGTATAGGGACCGGCACAGTTACCGCCTTTAAAATATGACCCCTGTGTGAACAAAGACTGCAGTGAACCCTGTCCCCGCCGCATGAAGGGCATATAACATGCGCGGGGATATCGATTTTTACATAAGACCCGTTTTCCAGTTCGGAACGTGTAAGATGCACGCAAACGTCATACCCTTTTGGCCTAAAATGTCCCGATTTTCTCCCGTTGGTTTTCCTGTAGAAACATCTCAGATCTATAAGGTCCTGCAGTGATACTGCAAATGATACCCTGTTATTTGGAAGAGCAGGGCTTCTTTTGGCCTGTTCGCATAATTGCGCTGTGTTGTAGAGTTTTCTCTTTTTGTCATCGATAAGTGTTTTGTAAGCGTCAAGTATTTTGAGGAACATACTGTTTTCGCTGGAAAGATCAGGATGATATTGCTTGGCAAGCTGGTGAAAAGCCCTTTTTATATCTTTGTTATCGGCATTTGTGTTTACATTTAATAGTTCATATAAGGTTTTCATTTTACTCCCATTCTATGGTCGAAGGAGGCTTCGAGGAAATATCATAAACCACTCTGTTGATCCCCTTCACTTCGTTTATTATTCTGGATGATATTTTTTCAAGAGTCTCATACGGGATCTTAAACCAGTCGGCTGTCATCCCGTCAACAGAAGAAACCGCCCTCAATACACAGGCGTTTTCATAGGTCCTCTCATCTCCCATTACTCCAACGCTCCTGACAGGCAGAAGCACGCCAAAGGCCTGCCAGATATCGTTGTAGAGGCCCGAGATTTTTATTTCTTCGGTAATAATTGAATCGGCTTCTTTTAAAATTAACAGCCTTTCTTCTGTTATTTCACCTATGATCCTGATCGCAAGCCCCGGGCCTGGAAAAGGGTGTCTCTCGATGATCTTTTCCGGTATGCCCAGAAGCCTTCCGAGCTCCCTTACTTCGTCCTTGAAAAGCTCACGCAGGGGCTCGATCAGCTTGAGTTTCATTTTTTTGGGGAGCCCTCCCACATTGTGATGGCTTTTGATCGTAGCAGAGGGTCCGCTGAAAGAGACAGATTCGATAACGTCAGGATACAGGGTCCCCTGCGCAAGGTACTCGACATCCCCGAACTCCTTTGCCTTTTCTTCGAATACGTTTATAAACTCTCTACCGATCGTTTTTCTTTTGTGCTCCGGGTCGGTTATGCCTTTCAGGCTCGAAAGGAACCTGTTTTTCGCGTCAAAAGAAAAAAGTTCGAAGTTGAACCCGTTGCTGAAGGTTTCTTCCACGTCCTTTTCCTCGTTTTTTCTCAAGAGCCCGTTGTTGATAAAAACCGCTTTTGTGTTTTTCCCGATTGCCCTGCCAAGCAGTGTTGCGACAACGGCGGAGTCAACGCCCCCGGAAAGAGCGCAGATGACCTTTTTGTCACCGACCCGCTCCCTGGTCCTTTTTATTTCTCTTTCAATAAAAGAGCCCACGCTCCATTTTTTATCAAATCCGCATACAACGGACAAAAAGTTCCTCAATATTTCTTTTCCCCGTTCAGTGTGCGCGACTTCCGGGTGAAACTGAACACCGTAATATTTTCTATTATCGTCAGCGATGGCCGCGTACGAACTGTTTTTTGTCGCGGCTATGACCTTGAAACCGGCAGGGATACCTTCGACCCGGTCTCCATGGCTCATCCAAACCGTCGTGTTTTCTCCCTTCTTGAACCCTTTGAAGAGACTTGAAACATCGTTTATTCTAAGGATCGCTCTTCCGTATTCTCTTTCTGTTGACGGGCTGACTTTGCCTCCAAGTAAACGTGCGAGTGCCTGCAGGCCGTAACATATCCCAAGTATTGGAATATCAAGGGAAAAAATATCGTTTTCAGGAACAGGCGCGTTTCCGGAATAGACAGAACTGGGGCTTCCGGAAAAAATTATTCCTTTCGGGGAAATCTGACGCAGCCGGTTTATGGAAATATTGTACGGGTGGATCTCCGAGTATGTGCCCAGCTCTCTCGTTTTACGGGCGATAAGCTGAGTGTATTGTGATCCAAAATCCAGTATCACAATAGTGTCGAAATCCGTACCCATACCCAGGTTCTCCGGGAGTTGAATGAAGAAGATTTAAATGTTGATCAAACCCGAGGCAGCTGTGAATCGAAGCCGTGACCTCTTTTTTTCATAATATGCCGCTAATATAAAAGCATTCGGGTTACCTGCCTCGCACACGGAGGCGGTTTTCCCGTCGCAATGAGAAAACCGCCGCTTTTGCGCTGGTCTACTCTGTATTTTATATTATAATATAGAATGTCGGGAAAATACCAATGTATTTTTAATTGCTTATGGAAACAGCTTATTATCGCTCATTCTCAACCTATCTCTCCGAAAAGTTCGATCAAAGGGTTTACAGGGTATCCCTTGATGCCGGGTTTTCCTGCCCTAACAGGAACCGCTATGCGGTTATCAGGGACCCTGCTGTTAGGAAAGGAGCTGTTGGAACAGGAGGCTGTGCATACTGCTCCGCGGAAGGTTCCTGGAACGGGTCGAAAAAAAAACTGTCACTCGAGGACCAGGTAAAGACGGGGAAAGTAATGATCGGGCGGCGTTACAATGCCTCGAAATTTCTTGCATATTTCCAGGCATATTCGAACACCTATGCCCCTGTGGATACTCTCAGGGAGATATACGATTCTGTTGTTCTTGATGACGAGGATTTTGTCGGCCTCATAATAGGGACGAGGCCAGATTGTATTGACTACGAAAAGCTGGAGCTTATCTCGTCCTACAAAGAACGCGGGCTGGAAGTGTGGCTCGAATACGGGCTCCAGTCCTCGAATGACAGGACCCTTGAGATAATAGGGCGGGGCCACACTGCGGAGGATTTTGCCCGGGCAGTTTATATGACAAAGGATTTCGGGATCTCCGTGTGCGCCCACGTGATAATAGGGCTTCCTGGAGAGAGCAGTTCCGATATATTAAATACGGCCGGGTTTTTATCCGGTTTGCCTGTGGAAGGCGTCAAGCTGCACAACCTGAATATTGTAAAGGGCACACGTATGGCTGATGAGTACTACAGAGGGAATGTTATGCCTCTCGCCCTCGATGAGTACGCTCGGCTGGCGGTGGGTTTTCTTGAGCGGATAAGCCCCGATGTTGTGGTACAGCGTCTTGTCGCCCAGACATCTTCAAGATGGCTGTTAGGGCCCGAGTGGAGTTTGAATAAACCAATGGCTGTCAACGCCATTATTGAAGAGTTCAAGCGAAGGAACAGCTTTCAGGGGAAACTGTTCCGGAAGTAGGCCAGGGCCTGATTTTCACAAATAATGTCGTAGACTTTGACCTGGATTTGCTTTATAGTTTAAATAGGTAATATTTATCTTCGAAACCGGGCAATGATGAATAAAATAATCAGAGACATTTTTATCCTGTTTTTTCTGGTTTTGTCGGCAACGGCTGCCGTTGTTCACGCTGATGATGGAACTGTGTTTAGAGGAAACGGGAAAGAAGACACACTCAGAGAGGACACGTTCCTGGTCAAGAATATCGATTATTTTGCTGAACTGGGTATAGCGAAACCTATGACCGGGCTTGCGGCAATCAATTTTTCGGCGGAGTCACTTGACGGAAAAATGGTAAACCTGTTCGATTTTAAAGGGAAAGTGATCTTCTTGAACTTCTGGGCCACGTGGTGCGATCCCTGTAAAGCGGAAGTAAAAGATATAGATAAGCTCTGGGGCATGCTCAAAGACGAGGATTTCGTGGTGATGGCCGTCGATCTAAGGGAAAAGAAAAAGAAAGTACGTACTTTTATTGAGGAATACGGGATCGATTTCCCTGTATATCTCGACCCGTCCGGGAGGATCTCCTCCATGTACAGCGTTGGCGGCATTCCTACTACCTATATAATCGATCCGGACGGGAATGTTGTCGGCAAGGCGATCGGCCCGCGGGACTGGGGGGGCAAAGAGTCGATCGGGTTTATGAGGAGTCTTATGCGCCCGAAAGATAAAACCTGAATGCCCGCCGGTGGAAAAAATCCTTCTATCATATCTATTTTTATATGACTAAAAAAAAGTGCGTTTTTTTTGATCTCGGGGGAGTGCTGTACCTGTCTCTTATACACATCT